>NZ_JADQBD010000014.1:0-53978 GCF_017808115.1 Chryseobacterium sp. RR2-3-20
TTACTGGTCATAACTGTATAATGTTTAAAAATAGTAAAAAGTTATTTGGCTTCGCCGAACCACTTCGTTAGGTTTCCGAAAAATTTTTTGAGCTTTGAGAGCTCAAAATTTTTCAGAATAACTTTTCTACTTACACAGTTAGTAGGACACTACCTTTAATTAATAAGTTTAGCTTAGAATCAAAAGTTTGGATACAATCCACTTAAGATACTTTATAACTTTTTTATATAACGGAATTCTATACAAAAAATCAAAGCCATCAGAATCTGATGGCTTTATATTTATATCAAATCAATTATCTAAGATTAAAAACCTACTGCTGAAGATGCAGCGAGAGCATTGTAGTTTTCTCCGTTTTCATTAATTACTCTTTTTGCAAACCTAAACTTTGGTCCCCAATAAGAGTCATTTAGAGAAGAAACCATCACTCCTTTGGAAGTAGCAGAATGTATAAACTTAATTTCTCCATCTTCTGTAACTTCTTCTACAATTCCTACGTGAGAAATTCTTTTTCCGTGAGAGAAGAAAATTAAATCGCCTTTCTGAAGATTTTCTTTCTCTACACTTTCTCCTTCCTGAGCCTGAGAAGCTGCTACTCTTGGTAAGCTAAGACCTGCAGCTGCACCAAATACAGACAGTACAAAAGCCGAGCAATCTATTCCATTCCTGGTAGTCCCTCCGTATCTGTAAGGAGTTCCCAAATATGTTGAAGCTTCTGCCAAAATATTATCAATAGTTTGGGTATGCTTAATTGCTTTTGCAATTTCAGAATTTTTTAAAGAGTTCTTTGCATTAGATAAAGCTACTGCCTTTTCTGAAACGAATGAACTGATTAATAATTTCTTATCCTTTTCTAGCTGAGTATCTAGGTCTGCAAGTTTGGCATCTGTTTTGTACTCTTTAGTGTAAGTTGCCGGTTTTGAAACTACATAATTTGTAACGCATGATTGTAATGATATTGTAGAAACAAAAGCAACTAAATAAAACAAAACTCTTTTCTTCATATAAATTTTATTATCCGTGTTAAAAAGGAATATTTATTTCTCTAAAGCATTACAAAAGTAGATATTCCCAAAAAAAACAGCCGTATATGAACAGTATCCAGCACTTGATTTAACACATTTTAACATATCTATTAAGTATGTTAAAGAAAAACAAACCGCAAGCTCCCATTTATGGTGATCCGGCGGTTTTTTTTATTAAGATTTTTTAACAAAATAGATTTTATCTCTTTTCCCAATCGGGATTTGTAATATTTTACCTTTAGCAACACTGCGTTAAATTTCAACAAAAAAAGTTCCCCGGAAAACCGGAGAACCTTCACTAATATGGAACTTTACAGATGTTATCTTGTAAATAACATTTCTCTGTATTTTGTCATTGGCCAAAGCTCATCATCAACCATCATCTCCAAGTCGTCTGATGCATCTCTAATTGTATCGAATAAAGGCTTAACTTTATTACAGTAATCTTCCGCCTGAGTTTGGCTTTCTGTAACAGATTTTGCCGCTTCTCTGGCTTTTATTAAATCTTCTACACCTAACTTAATTTTAGAAACATTTTCAGAAATATTGGTAATTAAACTCATTTGCTCTTTTGCTAAAGATTTGAATTCTTTTTCTCCGAAAATATCTTTCAAGCCTTTTACATTTTCAATTAATCTGTTCTGATAGTTTAATGCAGAAGGAATGATATGATTTCTTGCAATATCACTTAAAACTCTTGCTTCAATATCAATAACTGTAGAATATTTTTCCAGTTTAATTTCGTTTCTTGCTTCTACTTCTCTGTGCGTAAAAATTCCCATCTCTTCGTAAAGCTCTAAGAATTTCTGATCCATTTCCTGCTTTAATGCTTCAGGAGTCGTTTTCAGGTTATTTAGACCTCTTTTTTCTGCTTCTTTAGCCCAGTCATCAGAATATCCATCACCTTCAAACATAATGCTTTTACATTGTTTGATATACTCTCTCAATACATTGAAGATAGCTTCATCTTTCTTAAGACCGGTTTCAATTAAAGCATCCACTTCTTTTTTGAAATCGTTTAATTGTTTAGCTGCAATGGTGTTCATTACTGTCATAGATTCAGCACAGTTCGCAGAAGAACCCACCGCTCTGATTTCGAATTTATTTCCTGTAAATGCGAATGGAGAAGTTCTGTTTCTGTCGGTATTATCCAATAAAATTTCCGGAATTTTTCCGACAACATTCAATTTCAAATCTGTTTTTTCATCTGGAGAAAGTTTGCCTTCAGTTACTTTTTCAAGTTCTTCTAAAACTCGGAATAACTGGCTTCCGATAAATACAGAAATAATTGCCGGCGGAGCCTCGTTGGCACCCAATCTGTGATCGTTACTTGCTGAAGCGATACTTGCTCTTAAAAGATCGGCATATTCGTGAACAGCTTTAATGGTATTAACAAAGAACGTTAAAAACTGTAAATTTTTCTTTGGATTTTTACCCGGACTTAAAAGGTTTTCACCCGTGTCGGTTGCTAAAGACCAGTTGTTGTGTTTTCCGCTACCGTTTACACCCGCAAATGGTTTTTCGTGGAATAAAATATGGAAATGATGTCTGTGTGCGATTCTTGCCATTACATCCATCAACAAAGAGTTGTGGTCTACTGCGACGTTTACTTCCTCAAACATTGGAGCAAGTTCAAACTGGTTTGGAGCCACCTCGTTGTGTCTTGTAGTAACAGGAATTCCTAATTTCATGCATTCTACCTCCAATTCTTTCATAAAGTTCATTACTCTTGTAGGAATTGAACCGAAATAATGATCGTCTAACTGCTGCCCTTTTGCCGGAGAATGCCCCAACAAAGTTTTACCGGTTAAAACTAAGTCAGGACGAGATTGATACAATGCTGAATCTACCAAGAAATATTCTTGCTCCCACCCTAAAGTAGGCGTTACTTTGGTTACGTTTTTATCGAAATACTGCATTACATTGGTTGCAGCTTCGTCTACAGCGTTCAAAGCTCTTAACAGCGGCGCTTTATAATCTAAAGTTTCTCCCGTATAAGAGATGAAAATTGAAGGAATACATAATGTAGTTCCCATAATGAATGCCGGAGATGTAGGATCCCATGCGGTATAACCTCTTGCTTCAAAAGTGTTTCTAATACCACCATTTGGAAAAGAAGATGCATCCGGTTCCTGCTGAATCAGTAAATTTCCACTGAATCTTTCTATAGCTCTGCCTCCTTCGATGGGAGTGAAGAAAGAATCGTGTTTTTCTGCCGTAGATCCTGTTAATGGCTGAAACCAGTGAGTGTAGTGGGTTACCCCTTTGCTCATTGCCCAGTCTTTCATGGCTACTGCAACCTGATCTGCGATGTGTCTTTGGATTTTACTTCCTTTTTTTACAGCATCCATAATAGAATTGAATGCCTCTTTCGTTAAATATTCTCTCATGGTTTCTTCTGAGAAAACATTTTGACAGAATAACTCTGATAATTTTACAGGAACTTCCACAGAATTATCTTTTCTAAAGTCCTTAAATGGTAAAGTTTCTAACGCTTTGAATCTTAAAGTTGACATATTAGGTTTGATTTTACGGGGCAAATTTACAAAAAAATATATTACAAAATAAAAACACCCCTATTTTTTAAGGGGTGCTTTGAAATTATATTCAATATATATTCTTATTGGATTTCTAATTAACCGTCATTTTAAAAACTTTCAAATTTTTATCATTTTCATCAAGAATATGAATCATGTAGATTCCGTTTTTCAGAAAGCCATGCATATCAAAATTCTGGGTTTTTGCTTTTTTAGATGGAGGACTTGCCAAAAATCTTCCTGCACTGTCATAAATCTTAACCTTACAGCGTTGCTTTTCTAAAACATTTCCCGACAAGGTAAAATTCCCGTTATTAGGATTATTATAAAGCACCAGATCTTTTAGCAGTTCTGTTTCGGAAGTTCCCATTTCAGATTCTTTGGGAGAAAACTTCACCAAATAACCAAAAGGTAAATCTTGTGGGTTTATGGCATTAGGATAAGCTCCGTTAGAGGTTGCAATACCGCTTATTGCAGTGGTAGACCCCCAAAGATACAAATTACCTGCATGATCGAAAGATGTATTTATAGACTCTCCATATGTAGAATTAAGATTCTTCGCCCCTCCGAAATAAGAACAGAACTGACGGTTACCACTATCATCGAAACTTGTAAAAAACACATTTCCCCAATAAGAATTATTAGGAGGGGTTGCCAAAAAAGCTCCGGGAGTAGACATATTGTCTGTTCCAAAAGTATTTCCACCAACAACAATTTTATTATTTCCTAATGCTATTTCCCCACTGCCCCATATGTCATCAAAACCATTCCCGCCGAAATAAGTTCCCCACAAACGATTGCCGGTATCATCAAATTTATTCAGGAACAAATCTGTACCTCCCAATATTTGTGTTCTGTAAGTTCCGGGTGTAGCATAATAGCTGCCAACAACACCATCTGCAATTCCGTAGAGATAAATACCATTTTGGTTTACGTTGAAATTAAAAATCCCACTACCAGCTGCACTGGGATTATTTACCCCTATACTGGTTCCCCAAACCAAAGTAGCCGTATCTGCATTAAACTTACAAAGAACTTGGTTGCCGCTGCTTTGCTGAAAGGTTCCGGGAGTAACCAAAGACTGTTGTACACTCAGAGAAAAATCTGTCCAAAAATACAGTCCTCCATTGTAATATGCCGCATAGATAGGTGTTGGAAAATAAGTCCCTATTTGCTTACTTCCTGTTGCCGAAAGCTTTACATAAAAGCCATTTAGACCTGATGGACCAAAGTTGGTGTAATTTTCCTGAAAAACACCGGGGTTGGAAAGCCCTGCAATTTCCTGCTTTACATCTCCCACCACATATACAGCATCGCCATCAGCAAAACAAGATACACTAATAGAGTAAGGTAAATATGTTGCATAGATTACATTACCATTAGGGGCATATTTATACAAAACCACTGTTTTATTGATGGAACCAACCGGGGATGAAAGCCAGGCACCAGAAGTGGCAAGATTGGGAACCAATCCTGCAAATCGCTTTAATATATATCTATTATTCTGCGCATCTATAGCCATTAACCTTTCAGAACTTCCAGCCACAGTTCCTTTATAAGCACCATACAACTGGGTTCCATTGGTTGAAAATATATTTAAAAATTGATTCTGTTGGCTACTATCATAAGCATGCCCCCCTGAAGAAATCGCAAATTGATTATGATATGAAGCCGGGTAAACATTATTATAATCTCCTGTAATGGCGTTTACAAAAACCTCATCTTGCTGATTAACAATAAATGCTTTAGTATCTACAAGATTCAAAACTTCCGTCCCTCCTCCTCCTACATATGTCCCCCAAGAACGATCGTAAGGGAACGATTGCGCAGAGAAGAAAGAGCAAATGAAAAATAAAATAAAGTATACAATTTTTCTCATAGATGAATATTTAAGTGTTAGGCATAAAATTACAATTTTTTTTTAAGTTGTATGATTAAATATTAGTTTCTTTAATTTAAGAAAAGCCAACACTACAGCTTTAAGCGACAAAAATCGTCGTATTTAAAAACATTTAAACCACTAAATACCAACACGTTAATTCAAAAGTTAAAATTTAAATTCAGAACAAAATTTCGTTGAGAAATCTTTAGATTTGTTTTTCTAAAATAACTTTTTCCGATGTACGCTCTGGTAGACTGCAATAACTTTTTTGTTTCCTGCGAAAGAACTTTAGACCCCAATCTTGAAGGTCTACCCGTTGTTGTTCTTAGCAATAATGATGGGTGTGTGGTTTCCCGAAGCAAAGAAGCAAAAGATTTGGGAATCCCCATGGCTGCTCCTGCGTTTAAGTACAAAGAACTGTTTAAGAAACACCATGTAAAATGTTTCTCTGCAAAATTTGAACTGTACAATTTCAAAAGCCAGGAGGTTATCCATATTTCAAAATCTTATGTTGGAGAAAGAGATTATGAAGTTTACAGTATAGACGAACTTTTTCTGGATCTTAGAAGCTTTAAATATTTTGACATCTCTGAGTATTGCATTCAGCTTAAAGAAGAAATTAAAGCCAGCACTAAAATCCCTGTAAGCATAGGAATTGCACCAACAAAAACATTGTGCAAAGTAGCCAACAGAATTGTAAAAAAAGACCCCGAAAGATTTAATGGTGTTTTCGCTTTAGACACGCCAGAAAAAATTGAAAAAGCTTTAAAATGGCTCAACATTGGCGATGTTTGGGGAATAGGAAGAAGACTCGCCATAAAAATGCACGACAACGGCGTTCATAAAGCATGGGATTTATTGCAAAAACCAGAAATGTGGGTTCGTAAAGTAATGGGCATTCATGGGGTAAGAATGATTAATGAACTTAAAGGAATCCGCCAGTTGGAACTGGATGTACCTTCGCCCAAAAAGTCGATTGCCGTAACGAGAAGCTTTATGGAAATGCTTACCCAAAAAGAAGACGTTCGGGAACGTGTAGAAACTTTCGGTATGTACTGCTCCGAAAGATTAAGAAAACAAAATTCCTGCTGCACAATGATTACTGTTTTTCTGCAAACCAACCGCTTTAGAAAAGATTTGCCGGAATACAGAAATTCTAAAACCCAGATAATCTCCAACCCTACCAATTCATCTATTCTTATCGGCAGAATGGTAAACGATCTTTTCGAAGCTTTATTTAAAGAAGGATATCATTATAAAAAAGCGGGAGTAATAGTGAACAATTTTGTTCCGGAAGACCAAAGACAAATCAGCCTTTTCGAAAAAGATACTCAAAACCAACATCTTCCAGCGATGAAAGCTATGGATGCCATGAACAAAAAATTCGGAAAAGACAAAGTACGCCTTGGAAGCATGAGCGGAGAAAACACATGGGGAAGAAAACAATTATCTCCGGAATATGAAAAATTTTTGAAGAGCAATACCCTTTCTGAAGCTAATTTCCGATTTCACTGAAATTTTGCTTAAACAAACACTTTCACCGTTTCGTTTACCAAAAACTTTACCTGATCGGGTCTTCCCCTGTCTGTTTTCGGCAGATTTTGATAGCTTCCGGTTCTTACAATAACCATTTTATGCTCAGGAATTATAATAATGTACTGACCTTGTAATCCTAAAAAATAGTAATGCTTTATAGGATTATCTTGATTGATCCAGAATCCCATTCCGTAAATTTCTTCAGATTTCTGGGTTGGCTTTCGCATCTCATTGATAAAATCAAGATTTAAAAGTTGTTTGCCTTCAAATTGACCATCATTCAAAAACAACTGTCCGAGCTTAGCAAAATCTCTTGACGTAGCATGAATACAGCAATAAGTTTTTTCCATCCCCAAAGAATCTGTGCTCCAAATGGCATTATGTTCCATCCCCAAAGGAATCCAAAATTTTTCGGAAAGATAACTTGCCAAAGTTTGGTTAACCGCTTTTCTCACAGCAAATCCCAAAAGCTGAGTAGTACCACTCTGATATTCGAACCTCTCACCTGGTTTTTCTTTAAATATTCTTTTCAAAGTAGCACCCATCAGGTTTTTGCCATAATATGCTTTTGCATTGGGAAGAAAAGGATTTTTATAATCTTCTTTCCAGTCTAGACCAGATTCCATTTGTGCAAGATGTCTTAATGTTAAATCCTTGGCAAAATCTCTATTTTTAAATTCAACAAAATAATCTGAAAATTTTTGATCGATATTTTTAATTTTTCCTTCTTCCAGAGCTTTACCCAAAAGCATTACAGTTACTGCCTTTGCCATAGAAAACGAATTGGTAAGCGACGTTTTTTTATAGTTTTTATAATATTGTTCGTGAACCAGTTTCCCGTCTTTTACTACTAAAAAAGAAGCAGTATCAGAGTGCACTAAATCATCAACTATATTTTTAGGTAAAACTGTTTTATTGTAATTTTCTGTAGTTTCCCACGGCTTAGGATTTTTCGTTTCGATACTATTTTTAGAGAAAAAATTGCCGTCATCAATATTGGCACTCGTTTTTCCTTTAAGGTAGGTTTTAGAAATTCCGTTAATGAGATATCCGTAACCCAAAATATACAACGCCACCACTATAATTCCTAAAAAAAGAATAACATAAAAAAAAATTTGCATAAGAATTAATCTTTCTTCAAATGTAAAAATAATCAACAAAGAAAAAGCCCTGATTTCTCAAGGCTTTAATTTATATTTTAGAAAGTAAATTTCTGAAGTTCGTTTTCTCATCAATAATTCTTCTCAGCTCAGAAACAGGAACCCTTTCCTGAACCATAGTATCTCTGTCTCTTATCGTTACTGTATGATCGGTTAAAGAATCGTGATCTATGGTGATACAGTAAGGAGTACCAATGGCATCCTGCCTTCTGTAACGCTTTCCGATGGCATCTTTTTCTTCATAGAATAAATTGAAATCATATTTCAGATCATTGAAAACTTTTTCTGCATATTCTGCCAAACCATCTTTTTTCATCAACGGAAGGATAGCTGCTTTAATTGGTGCTAAAGCCGGTGGTAAAGATAAAACCGTTCTTTCTGAACCATCTTCCAACACTTCGTCTTTAAGGCAATGAGAAAATATGGAAAGGAATAATCTGTCTAACCCCACTGAAGTTTCTACAACATAAGGAACATAGTTTTCATTTCTTTCCGGATCGAAAAACTGAAGCTTTCTTCCTGAGAATTTTTCATGTTCCTTTAAGTCAAAATCCGTTCTTGAGTGAATACCTTCCAATTCTTTGAACCCGAATGGGAAATTAAATTCAATATCAGCTGCAGCATTTGCATAGTGAGCCAATTTTTCGTGATCATGGAATCTGTAGTTTTCATCACCTAAACCTAAAGCTTTATGCCAATTCAGACGTTTTTGCTTCCATTGTTCGTAGAAATCCAGTTCTGTGCCCGGAGCAACAAAAAACTGCATTTCCATTTGCTCAAATTCTCGCATTCTGAAAATAAACTGTCTTGCAACAATCTCATTTCTAAACGCTTTACCAATCTGTGCAATACCAAAAGGAAGCCTATGACGTGAAGTTTTCTGAACATTCAAAAAGTTAACAAAAATTCCCTGTGCCGTTTCCGGTCTCAAATAAAGATCCATCGCAGAATCTGCAGAAGCCCCCAATTTAGTTCCGAACATTAGGTTAAACTGTCTTACTTCCGTCCAGTTTTTAGAGCCAGTATCCGGATCAGCAATTTCTAATTCTTCAATTAATGCTTTTACATCAGCCAAATCTTCATTTTCAAGAGACTTTGCCAATCTGGAAAGAATCTGTTCTCTTTTTGCTCTGTATTCCAAAATTTTTGGATTTGTAGCAACGAACTGATCTTTATCAAAAGCATCCCCAAATCTTTTTGCCGCTTTTTCGATTTCCTTATTTTCTTTGTCTTCAATTTTAGCACAATAATCTTCCACCAAAACATCCGCACGGAAACGTTTTTTAGAATCTTTATTATCAATCAATGGATCGTTGAAAGCATCTACGTGTCCTGAAGCTTTCCATGTTGTAGGATGCATCAAAATCGCAGAATCAATACCTACAATATTTTCGTTAAGCTGTACCATCGCTTTCCACCAATATTGTTTGATATTATTTTTGAGCTCTGCACCGTTTTGCCCGTAATCATAAACAGCGGATAAACCATCGTAGATCTCACTGGAAGGGAAAATAAAACCATATTCCTTAGCGTGGGAAATCACTTTCCTGAAAACATCTTCTTGCTTTGCCATAAATTTTTCGTCTTATCTGCAAAAATAGTGAAAAAGCGGGAAGTTGGAAGATGGAAAAGAGAAGTTTTTAACTTTAAATTTTTAGGAGCCGGGAATCTGCTTTCCGTTTCAATTCCTCGCTCGGACGGCTCCGCTTCGCTCCGCCGCCTCGCTGCGGGATTTTCTCTGCAATCAGGGCTAGTTACAAGTCCGTTATAAAACAAAACAAGTTTTAAAAGGCCTATTTGTTCGCATAGTTAAGCCTTCAAATTTAAAAAAATACAAAGGTGTCGCTCCTCCGGAGCTCCGCAAACCTACAAATCATATTACTGGAGCACGTATAATTGTCCAAAACCTAACGGGTTTTTGAAACCCGTTAGGTTTAAGTTTAAATTTCAAAAATTTATTCTAAATTTAGAATTATAAAAGAAATTCATCATGAAAAAAAAAATCGAGTACAAAACAGTTGTTATTGAGCCTAAAGGTTTTTGGAAAACCAGATATGAACCGGCCGAAATGGATAAAATTTTAAACCAATATGGTAATGAAGGTTGGGAACTGGTAACTGCAGAAAGTAGAGATTATGGAGGAAGCTCTTATGGTATAATTTATACTTTTAAAAGAGAGTTGTAGAGCTAATTATATTTAGTTTTGCAAAATGTTAGAAATTCTTTATCAGGACGAATACCTTGTTGCCATCAACAAACCCAGCGGATTGCTGGTTCACAAGTCTTTTTATGCCGGAGAAGCAGATACTTATGCGATTCAGGAACTGAGAAAGCAGATCGGACAAAAAGTGTATCCGGTGCATCGGCTAGACCGAAAAACTTCTGGTGTTTTGCTATTCACTTTAGATAAAGATACGCTGAGAATGATGAGCACCCAATTTGAAGAAAAAATGGTTGAAAAAAGATACATTGCCATTCTCCGAGGCTGGGCAAAAGAAGAAGAAACCATTGATTATGATTTAATTAACGAAAATGAGGTTAGACAAAATGCTGTTACCCATTATCGCAGACTGCAGACTTCAGAGATAGATCTCCCCTTCTTAAAACACCCGACTTCAAGATATTGTTTGGTAGAAGCAATCCCTGAAACGGGTAGATTCCATCAGTTGAGAAAACATTTTAAACATATTTTACATCCGATTTTAGGGTGCAGAAAGCATGGCTGCAATAAACAGAACAAACTTTGGCTTCAAACTTTCGGCATCAACAAAATGACGCTTCATGCTCATAAATTGGTGTTTACTCATCCGGTTTCCAAAGATAGAATTACGCTTAATGCAACTGTTGATGAAGAATTCAGACAAGTAGGAGATATTTTAGGTTTCGATTTAAAAGCATACTCTTAAAAACTATCTCACATCAAGATTTCATTAATTTTAAAATGAGTATTTTTGTAAAACTTTTTTTTCAATGTACAAATCGCTCATTCGCCCGATTCTTTTCAAATTTGATCCTGAAGAAGTTCATCATTTTACTTTTTCAATGCTCAAAAATTTTGGTTTTATTACCAAATTATTTCTTCCAAAACCTATTGAAGACCAACGGCTGGAAAGAGAAGTTTTCGGATTAAAATTCAAAAATCCGGTTGGATTAGCAGCAGGTTTCGATAAAAATGCCGTTTTATTTAATGAATTGGGTGATTTGGGATTCGGGTTTGTAGAAATAGGAACGGTTACCCCAAAAGCTCAGGCAGGAAATCCTAAAAAAAGATTATTCCGACTGATTGAAGATGGCGGAATCATCAACAGAATGGGGTTTAACAATGACGGCTTAGAAGCAGCGATTGAAAAACTGAAAGGCAACAAAGGAAAAATAATCATCGGCGGAAACATCGGAAAAAACACCAACACAACACCAGAAAATTATACTCAGGATTATCTTGACTGTTTTGAAGGACTTCATCCTTACGTAGATTATTTTGTGCTGAATGTAAGTTGTCCGAATGTGGGAAGCCACGCCAAACTGGAAGATGTTGAATACCTCAGAGAATTGA
Organism: Chryseobacterium sp. RR2-3-20; assembly: GCF_017808115.1. NCBI lineage: Bacteria > Pseudomonadati > Bacteroidota > Flavobacteriia > Flavobacteriales > Weeksellaceae > Chryseobacterium > Chryseobacterium sp. RR2-3-20. The sequence continues at coordinate 11,694 of NZ_JADQBD010000014.1, forward strand.
TTACAGCAGTTAAAAAAATCAATCAAAGCAAACCCACTCAGAAGCCAATTCTTTTAAAAATCGCTCCGGATTTGAATAACAATCAGCTTGATGAAATTATCGAATTGATTGCTGAAACCAAAATTGATGGTGTGGTTGTTTCTAATACCTCAGTGAACAGAGAAGGTCTGAAAACTTCGCCTGAAATTTTAGAACAGATCGGAAACGGTGGTTTAAGCGGAAAACCCATTCGTGAGAGAAGCACAAAAATGATCAAATATCTTTCAGATAAAAGTAAAAGGGCATTCCCGATTATTGGAGTGGGCGGAATTCATTCTGCAAAAGATGCGATTGAAAAACTAGATGCAGGAGCAAGTTTAGTTCAGCTTTATACCGGATTTATATATGAAGGTCCACAATTAATTAACGATATTAATCAGGAAATTTTAACAAGAGCAAGTCGTTTGCCGAGATAATTTTAAACTAAGCAGGGATTTTATACACTATTTTTTTTTGTTTTAAATGAAAAAATGCGAAATCGTGTAAATTATCAATCCCACCAATCCACCAACCAAAGTTCCGTTCACGCGGATAAACTGTAAGTCTTTCCCAACTTCCAGTTCAAGTTTTTGGCTCAGCTCTTTTCCCTGCCAGTTTCCGACGGTTGAACTGATCAGGTTTCCCGCCTGATGCGTATTTCTTAAAATATATTTGTAGGCCGTCGCTCTTACCCAAGAATCAATCTTATTCTGAAGACTTTCATCGGTTTTTAAGTTTTGAGAAAATTCATTCAGGTTTTTTGAAAGATAAATTTTCAGCGTAGAACCTTCATTTTGAAGCTCTTCTGTTAAAGTTTTTTTAATGGAATTCCAGATATCGGTAGAATATTCTGCTAGTTTATCGTTCTTTAAAAGGTCGTTTTTAATGGTTTTAAATTCATCATTCCATTTTGGATTTTCTTTTAAATCATTAGAAAATTCATAGATTTTTCTGGTAATTAAATCCCGGATTTCATGATTAGAATTCTCTTCCACTTCTTTAAAAAAATCTGAAAGTCCGCTGGCAATTTTATCGGCAATTTTGTTATCCACAAAAGAAGGAATAAAAGAATAACTTCCCTTTTTCACCCTTTCCTTAATCATTTCATCATTTTCAATAATATAATCTTTAATCTGTTTTGAAAGATTGGTAATGATTTTCTGATGGTCGTTTTTGTCTAAAAGATAAATAATTCCGTTTCCGAGAATCGTATTAAGCTTAATATTATTGGTCATTTCAGACACTTTTTTACTGATAAAATGACTGACCTGAGAGTCATCAAGCTTATTTAAAATATCCAGAATAATATCTGATAGATTTTTAATTAAAACTTCCTGATTTTTCTCTTTTCCGAGCCATTCCCCGACAAAACCTGAGATTTTAAGCTTTTGAATATAGGGGCGGATGTTTTCGGGAGAAAGAAAGTTGGAAACCACAAAATTTCCCAAATTATCACCCAGTTTCTGTTTACTGTTTTCAATTAAATTCGTGTGCGGAATGGGCAATCCCAACGGATGCCGGAACAGGGCAGTTACGGCAAACCAATCTGCCAAAGCACCCACCATTGCCGCCTCAGAAAAAGCTCGAACATAGCCAATCCAATGAGACTCTTGTGTTTTTTGTAGAATAGTGGTTGCAATAAAAACTAAAGCCATCAAAACAAAAAGTCCTGTAGCAAAAGCTTTGTATTTATTAAGTTGTTTTCGTTTAATTTCGTCATTCATAATCAAATATAATAAATTCGCAATGAATCCGTTTTACGATAAGTTTCGGTGTGTATAATGAACCAAAAAACATTTCAAAAAACATTCCATAATTTTGTTTTAACATAATTTCTAACAACAAAACACCTGTTTTTTTGGAGAAAATTGAGTTAAATACTCTTAAATTGAGTTAAACTTTTTCGAGATTAACGTATTGATAATTATGTTTTTATAATTTTGCACGACCGAGTTTAATTTAACATAATATTAATGAAAGGATTTTATAGCTTATTAGGAATGGTTTATCTTGTAACAACATCTTTTTACCTTTCTCCGGATAAAAAGATTTACAATTCTAACCATGCCTCCATCAGCAAAGAAACAAAAGCAGAAAGTAAATCGGCGATAAAAAGTACCGAAAGCTCTTCTGAAGAAATTTATAATGCTATTCTTTTTGAAACTGACCACAAACTGAATTTCGATGTTTTCGCAAAAGCTTTAACAGGATATAACAATCTTAAAAAAGCAGGAAAACTGGATGAAAATTCTCATCTTCTTACTGTATGCGATTTTTCTATGTCTTCTAACCAAAAAAGACTTTGGGTAATCGACATGAACGAGAGAAAAGTGGTCTTCAATTCTCTTGTGGCACATGGAAAGAATACCGGTGAAGAGTTTGCAGAAAAATTCTCTAATACCGAAAGTTCTTACCAAAGCAGTTTAGGGTTTTATATTACAGACACAACTTATGAAGGCGGAAATGGCTATTCTCTCAAACTTTTAGGGATGGATAAAGGCTTTAACGATGCTGCCTTACAAAGAGCTGTGGTAATGCATGGTGCAGATTATGTAAGCGAAGAATTTGCAGCAGCCCACAAAAGAATCGGAAGAAGTTGGGGCTGTCCCGCAGTTCCTAGAAATTTGGCTGAGCCGATTATCAATACCATTAAAGGCAAGAATGTACTTTTCATCTATTATCCAGACGAAAATTATCTCTCTTCCTCGGAATGGTTAAAATCTTAAATAAAACAGAAGCAGTCAATTGACTGCTTTTTTTGTTTACATTTTTTTAAATCTCATCATAATTTTATAGCTTTTTACGATAATTATCATACAGAGAATCAGAGAATCATTCGGCAAAAAATATGTAAATTTGCAGCTGATTATGACACAGTATAATAATATTCATCAGACCTCAAATTTTGCCGTTCTATCGGTGAGCTACGAAAAAGCCGATGTAGAAACAAGAGGGAAATTTGCTTTTTTTGATGATAATATTAAAAATTTTGTTGAAAGAATCCATCAGGAAAATCTTGGGGATGCATTTGTGGTTTCTACCTGTAACAGGACAGAGATTTACACCACTACTTCCAATTATCTTTTTGTAGCAGAAGAATACTGCAAAACCATTGGTGTAAATCTTTCAGATTTTCTTCAGTTTGCCAATATTTTAACAAAAGATGAGGCTTTAAACCATCTTTTTAGGGTTGCAGCAGGTTTGGAAAGCCAGATTATCGGAGATTTCGAAATCATCGGGCAAATTAAAAAAGCTTACGCCCGTTTTAAAAGGGAAAGAAAAAATTCTAATCCATTTTTAGAAAGATCGATTAATTCTGCGATTCAGATTTCAAAGAAAATAAAAAATGAAACCGGCATTTCCAACGGAGCAGCTTCTGTTTCTTATGCTGCGGTACATTACATTTTAAACAATCAAAAGAAAATTACCGAAAAAAATATTTTACTTCTCGGTGTAGGAGAAATCGGACAAAACACGGTAGAAAATTTGGTAAAACACGTTTATCAGCCGAAAATTAAAATCGCTAACCGAAGTCAGGAAAAAGCTGCCAAGATTTCAGAGAAATACAATATTCCGAATATCGATTATAATAATTTTGATCGTGAATTGAATGATACCGATATTTTAATTGTTGCAACAGGGGCAAAATCTCCCATTATCAACCAATCTCATTTTTCGAGCGGAAAAGAAATTCTGGTTATCGACCTTTCTATCCCAAACAATGTGGATAAAACTGTTTCTGAACTGGAACATGTTACCTTAATTGATGTTGATGAACTTTCCAAACAAATTCAGGAAACTATTCAGCAAAGAGAAAAAGAAATTCCGAAAGCCGAAAAAATCATCAAAGAAATGGCTAAGGATTTTATCGAATGGGAAAAAAAGAGAAAATTGGCTCCTAACATTCATCATTTCAAAGCTGTTCTTAAAAATATGGAACGCAACGAAATGCATAATTTCTACAGAAAGAATAAATATGTCAATATCACCGACATGGAGCTTTCAGATAAAATGATTCAGAAAATTACGAGCCGTTTTGCAAAATATATCATCGATAACCCTTTAAAAGCCGAAGAAATTAGTAAATTAATGCACGAAATTTTAGTTGAACAACCCAATAAAGAATTCAATGAAAAGCATTAGAATAGGAACCAGAAATTCGGCGCTTGCAATGTGGCAGGCTAGAGAAGTTGCAAGACAATTACAAAACCTCAATTATCTTACAGAAATTATCCCAATCGTTTCTTCTGGCGATAAAAACCTCCATAAACCGCTCTATTCTTTAGGAATTACAGGTGTTTTTACCCGAGATTTGGATATTGCTCTGCTGAATGATGAGATTGATATTGCAGTTCATTCTTTAAAAGATGTTCCCACAAAACTTCCGGAAAGCATTGAGATTGTTGCGTATCTCGAAAGAGATCATCCACAAGACGTGCTTATCAGAAGAAAATCTGCAGAAAATAAAGAGTTTCATGAACTTAAACTGGCAACAAGCAGTTTAAGAAGAAGAGCTTTTTGGCTTAAATATTATCCTGAAGCAGAATTTTCGGATATCCGTGGGAATATACAAACCAGACTTCAAAAACTTGAAGAGCAGGATTTCGATGCTACACTTTTATCCTTAGCTGGAATTAAAAGAATGAACATGGAAATTAACTACGAAATGCTTCCATTGATGATTCCTGCCCCTGCACAAGGCGTAGTTGCTGTTGCAGGACATTCTGACAAAAAAGAAATAAACGATATTCTTAAGAAAATTAATCACCAGAAAACCCAAATTTGTGTTGAAATTGAAAGAAATTTCCTAAGTACATTAGAAGGCGGGTGTACAGCTCCAATTGGTGCTTTTGCAGAAATAATAGAAAATCAGGTAAGATTTAAAGCCGCACTATGTTCTTTGGACGGTAAAAACTGCATCTCAACCGATGAAAGTTTTGAATATAATGAAGACGAAAATTTCGGTGAAAAATTTGCTAATATTGTATTAGAAAATGGGGGTAAAGAATTAATGGCTGAAATTAAAACTCAATTATAAAGTTTTATTTTTCAGTTAATTAAGAAATTATTATACTTTATTTTCAGAGCTTCTTTTTAAATTTTCCACTTTTCGGTTCTAAGTTTTCTGCCTATGAAAAAGTATTTTTCGTTCATTATTTTTTTATTTGTCCTATTTACTGCAAATGCACAAAACCCTTTTGCACATAAATTGTCTACTGCTGCCTTAGCTTTAACCAAAGATAAGGTAACTTATGATCCTTCATACATCACGATAAATTATCCTAATGGTGATGTTGCTGCAGATAAAGGCGTTTGTACAGATGTAATTATAAGAGCTTACAGGAAATTAGGCATCGATTTACAGAAAGAAGTGCATGAAGATATGAAGAAGAATTTTTCTTTATATCCTAAAAAATTTGGTTTAAAAAGACCAGACACCAATATAGATCATCGAAGAGTTCCTAATCTTATGGTATTTTTCAGCAGATTCGGAATTTCCAAATCAACGGAAACAAAACCTGAATTATATGTTCCCGGAGATATTGTTACATGGCTACTTCCTGGAAATCTAACCCATATCGGAATAGTCGTCAACAAAAAATCCGCAGACGGAAAACGATATTTAATTGTTCATAACATCGGTGGAGGACAGGTTTTGGAAGACTGTCTTTTTAAATTTACCATTACAGGACATTATCAATATTCAAAATAATTTTATGATGAAGAAGATAACTTCCATTATTTTTTTAATGATTCTGAATTTCAGTTTTGCACAGACTTCAGATTTAAAAATCATCAAAAAACCCATTAATTATTCTCCGGAAAGAATTCAGCTTAGTTTAGAATATCTCAAAGAGCATCATGGTCTTATACAGAAAACGGCAACCATTACTCCGAAAATAATTGTCCTTCATTATACTGCCGCAGGAAATGTTGAAAGTAATTTTAAATACTTCAACAAAACTTATCTTGAAAATGCAAGAAATACCTTAAAAAAACAAAGTAAGCTAAACGTTTCTTCACAATTTATTATCGACCGTGACGGAACTGTTTATCAGTTGATGGAACCCGATCAATTTGCGAGACACACCATCGGTCTTAATTATTGCGCCATAGGAATTGAAAATATTGGCAGCAAAACCCAACCGCTTACAGAGAAACAGGTCGTTGCCAACGCTCAGCTCATCAGACTTTTAACTCAAAAATATAAAATTGAATATCTAATTGGGCATTCTGAATATGGAGCTTTCAGAAATTCTAAATTATGGAAAGAAACTGATTCTAAATATTTCACAGAAAAAGAAGATCCCGGAAAAGATTTTATGAGCAAAGTGAGATATCAGGTAGCCGATTTAAAATTAAAGGAAAAGCCTTAAAATAAATTCTTAAACTAATTTTTTCATTTCTTCTCCAATAGAACAAAGCTTTTCAAGCCCATTAATAGTTAGCATTTAAAAAAACTTTGCGACCTTTACATTAAATATTGCCACTTAAAAAGGCAATTGAGAAATGAACATTTTATTTACTAAAAATATCAATAAAAATTATCTTTCTGAGAAATTAGGAGACGATATTTCGGCTAACTGCATAGAGGTCATAAAAACAACATCTCTTCCTGTAAAAAATTTCGATTTAAAAGATAAATCTATCATATTTACAAGCAGTAACGGTGTAAAAGCATTTTTTGAAAACGGTTTTCAGCCTCATGAAGATTTTACCGAAAAAAATTATAATAAAATCTACTGTGTAGGTGAGAAAACCAAAAAAGAGCTTAGAAAAAACGGGTTTGGAACCTTTAAAGTCTTAAAAAACGCAGAAACTCTTTCACGTTTCATTATAGAAAACTGTGCGCAGGAAAAATTTCTTCATTTTTGTGGAAATCTTGCATTAGATATTCTGGATCGGGAGCTTCCGCTACAGAATATTCAGTATAAAAAAGTTACGGTCTATGAGACGAAAGAACTAAATCCTAAGGTACATGAAAAATATCATGCAATAGTTTTTTTTAGCCCAAGTGGAGTTCGTAGTTTTGCGAAAAATAATTCTCTGGAAAACACCCTTCTTTTTTCGATTGGTGAAACCACTTCCAAAGAACTGAAAAAACTTACAAAAGCTGAAATTTTTACCAGTAAAGAGAATACTTTGCTGAATTTAATTTCGCTTATCAAAAACAAGGTTAAGATTAGCAAAATCTAATCCTGAAACCTATAATATCTATCAAGATTATGATTAAAAACGACCTATATTTAAAAGCACTTCGTGGAGAAACTGTAGAAAGACCTCCTGTTTGGATGATGAGACAGGCAGGAAGATATTTACCGGAATTTATTGCACTTCGTGATAAATATGATTTTTTTACGAGATGCCAAACTCCCGAATTAGCCTCTGAAATCACAGTTCAACCGATCCGCAGATTTCCTTTGGATGCTGCAATTTTATTTTCGGATATTTTGGTAGTTCCGCAAGCTATGGGAATAGATTTTAAAATGAAAGAATCTGTAGGACCTTGGCTTGAAGAACCTATTAGAACAGCCGAACAGGTAAATAATGTGGTTGTTCCCGATGTAGATGATACTTTAGGATACGTTTTTGATGCCATTGAACTTACTTTACAGAAACTGGATAACGAGATTCCTCTCATCGGATTTGCCGGTTCCCCATGGACCATTTTCTGTTACTGTATTGAAGGAAGAGGATCCAAAGATTTCAACATTGCTAAATCTTTCTGTTTCTTACAGCCAGAAGCAGCACACCAACTTTTACAGAAGATCACAGATACCACAATTGCTTATTTAAAAAGAAAGGTAGAAAAAGGAGTATCTGCAGTTCAGGTTTTTGATTCTTGGGGCGGAATGCTTTCTCCAGCAGATTATCAGGAATTTTCGCTGCAATACATCAATCAGATTGTAGATGCATTAAGTCCATTAACTCATGTTGTAGTTTTCGGAAAAGGATGTTGGTTTGCATTAGAAGATATGGCAAAATCTAAAGCATCTGCTCTTGGAGTAGATTGGACCATAACTCCCGAACTTGCAAGAAAATTCACCAATAATTCTGTAACATTGCAGGGAAATTTCGATCCTTCTCGATTACATTCTACTCCGGAAACCATTAAAAAAATGGTAACTGAAATGATTAACCGTTTTGGTAAAGATAAATACATTGCTAATTTGGGACACGGAATTTTACCTAACATCCCTGTAGAAAATGCAGAAGCATTTATACGAGCTGTAGTAGATTGGAAACCAAATCATTAAACAGATTAACAATTTAAAGCAATTCTTGCTTAAAATTAATCTGTGAAATTCTAAACTAAATAAAACCGCCTTTCAAAATTTTGAAAGGCGGTTTTTATAAAATAATTGTTATTTAATCTGAGTTGGAATAAGGATTTATGATAAAATGCAAAGTTAAACTAATGATTAAAATATTGCTTATCCTGAACACTCGTTATTTAATTTCAGTAATGAAATCTTCTTTTGCTTTTCTTACTTTGGTAAGATTTACCAACCAGTCGTTTTCAGAATCTCTGTAGCCTAACGGTAAAAGCAGAACACTTCTTAATCCTTTCTCTCTTAAATTCAGAACTTCATCTACTGCATCTGGAGAAAAACCTTCCATGGGTGTTGAATCTACTTCTTCAAAAGCTGCTGCGATAATAGCGGCTCCAAAACCAATATATGCCTGTTTTGCTGCGTGAGTAAAATTCTCTTCAGCCGGTCTCGGAGGATACACTTTTAAAAGCTGCTGTCTGTAGTTTTCCCAACCTTCATTTTTGAATCCTCTAATTTCGTTTGTTAAATCGAACATATTATTGATTCTCTCTTCGGTATAATTATCCCATGCTGCGAAAACCAAAAGATGCGAGCAATCTGTAATCTGAGACTGATTCCAAGCGTGAGGTTTTATTTTCTCCTTAACCTCCTGATTGGTGATGACCAAAATTTCGTAAGGCTGAAGCCCACTGGAAGTAGGAGCAAGCCTTGCCGCTTCTAATATGATGTCTATCTTATCCTGTGGTATTTTTTTACCATTCATTGCTTTTGTAGCAAATCTCCAGTTTAGTTTTTCTAACAATTCCATAATTGAATAAATTTCTCTGACAAAATTAATTTAAATACACTTCAAAAACTGCATAAAAACTAAATTTGAATTATTGTTAAAATCTATAATGTAACAAATATTATTACATTAAAATTGTTATCAAAAAACTTCTGTTTGGCTAACTAAAACCGTTTAAGCAAGCATTCTTTTTGCCTTTTTAACTCCTTCTACCAATACATCAATCTCATTAAAGGTATTATACACCGCAAAACTGGCTCTTACAGTACCGGCAATATCAAAGAAATCCATAATTGGCTGCGTACAATGATGTCCTGTTCTTACCGCAACACCCATTTTATCGAGGATCATCCCTACATCGGATGAAATACCTATTCCTTCAAGATTAAAAGAAACTACACCAGTTCTATGGGCTTTCTCACCATAAATTTTTAATCCTTCAATTTCCAGAAGCTGTCTTTGGGCATATTCCAATAAAGCATTTTCATGGTTTTGAATATTTTCATGCCCTACTCTTTCGATAAAATCAACAGCGGCACCTATAGCGATGTTACCTCCTACATTGGGTGTTCCGGCTTCATATTTGAAAGGCAAACCTGCATAAGTAGTTCCGTCAAAAGAACAAGTGGCAATCATTTCCCCACCTCCCTGAAATGGTGGTAACTTTTCAAGAATTTCTCTTTTCCCATATAAAACTCCGGTTCCCATAGGAGCGTACATTTTATGCCCGGAAAAAACAAAAAAATCACAATCTAAAGCCTGTACGTCTATCTTAAAATGTGGAGCCGACTGTGCACCGTCTATAATGATATAAGCATCTGAAGCTGCCCTTGTCTTAGAAGTAATTTCCGAGATCGGATTAACCACTCCTAAAGCATTAGATACTTGGTTTAAAGAAACAACTTTTGTTTTTTCACTAAGAAATTCATCTAAATATTCCAGTTGCAAAACACCATTTTCATCCATTGGTATTACTCTCAGTTTTGCACCGGTTCTTTCGCAAAGCATTTGCCAAGGAACAATGTTGGAGTGATGCTCAAGATATGAGATGATTATTTCATCGTCTTTTTTTAATTCAGAAGTTAAAATATAGGAAATTAAATTTATCCCTTCAGTCGTTCCTTTCGTGAAAATAACTTCAAAATCATGCTCTGCATTGATGAATTTCTGAATTTTCCTTCTGGAAAGTTCCATTTCTTCTGTTGCCAATTGGCTCAAAGTATGAATTCCACGGTGAACATTAGCGTTAATCTCAGTATAATAGCGGTTATAAGCTTCTAAAACTGAATTCGGTTTTTGCGATGTTGCGGCATTATCCAAGTAAACCAAAGGTTTACCATTTACTTCCTGATTTAATATAGAAAACTGACTTCTAATTTCTTGAATGTCAAACATTTAATTAAATTTTAATAATAAAGCTCCTTATTTAGAACTTTTCAAATTTACGGCTTTTTCCTGAAAATTTGGTTCAAAATATCTATTAGGTTCATAAAAAAACCTGAAGAAAACTTCAGGTTGTAAATTTATCTCGTTAACTGGCTAAAGGTATCCCCTTGTCGAATATCTCCAGTATTATATCCTTTCATAAACCATTCTTTCCTTTGCTCGGAAGAACCATGGGTAAAACTCTCCTGATTCACATATCCTTGAGATCTTTTTTGAATATTATCATCTCCAACGGCTTCAGCTGCATTTACGGCAGATTCCAGATCTCCAGGTTCAATAAAAGATTTTTCACGATCGCCTGTTATTCTCGCCCAAACTCCTGCATAAAAATCTGCCTGAAGCTCTGTGGCAACAGAAATTCTGTTCAGTTGTTCTTCAGAATATCTTCTGCTTCTTCGGGCTTCGTTCGTTTTGTCTAGTGTTCCCAACAAATTCTGTACATGATGTCCCATCTCGTGAGCTAGAACATACGCAACAGTAAACTCGGTAACTTTTGCACCAAATCTTTGCTGCAACTCACTAAAGAAACTCATATCCATATACACTGTTTGATCTGCCGGACAATAAAAAGGTCCCATAGCAGATTGTGCAGTACCACATCCCGAATCTGTATTTCTTTCAAATAAAACCACTCTAGCCGGACGATATTGCATACCGTTTTGACCAAAAACCTGAGTCCAGGTTTCTTCATTTTCTTTGGTAAGCATTCGTATAAATTCTTTTGTGTTGAGCTCTTCTTGTGTAAGCTGTCGCTGTTCTGTTCTTTGTGGTGAGCTAACTCCCGAAGAAAGTATTGCAGAAGGATCGCCACCTAAGAAAAACACAATTGCAGCAATAATAATGGTTCCTAAACCACCACCAACGATTGCCCCGCCTCCGCCGGAACCTCTTCTGTCGTCTACATTATCGCTTCTATCGTCTGTCCATTTCATAATTTGTAATTTTTAAAGTAAAGTTAAAAATTTTATTCAATCAGAAATTATTGGTTTTGAGAATTCCCAAATCCTATATTCCCTTTTTTATCGGATAGATTTCTTTTAAAATTAATCATGCTTAGAGCAGTAACAGCTGCTTCTACCCCTTTATTGCCTAAATCGCCTCCACTTCTCGCAATCGACTGTTCTTTTTTATCATCCGTTAAAACACAAAAAATAGTCGGCGTATCTGTAAGGATATTACAATCTTTTATTCCCTGCGCTACAGCATCGCATACGAAATCAAAATGAGGCGTTTCTCCTCTTATAACGCAACCAATTGCAATTACCGCATCAAATTTACGCTCCTTACACAGTTGCATACTTGCATAACTTAATTCGAAAGCACCGGGAACAGAAAAAACTTTTACATTTTCTGCTTTTACACCCTCTTTTTCCAGAATTTCCAAAGCTGCATCGCGAAGATTATGTGTTACAAAATCATTCCACTCAGAAAAAACAATGCCGATAGAAAAATCTTCGGCATTGGTTAAATCAAGTGGCTTGTAATCTGATAGATTAACTGTTGCCATTTTAGTTTAGATATTTAGACATTTCAATGTAAGAATCCGACATTCCGTTGTCGTAATCCTGATATTTTTCGTCGATTGTAGTAAAGTATTTTTTAGCTTCGGTATTTTTCTTCATTCCTAAAGCCAAAATACCAGCTTTTCTTGTAAAATAATAAGAAGTATATGGGTCGTCTGATGCAGAAGCCGCTTTATCTAATAAAGACAATGCTTCATCATTCTTATTCAAACCAGATTTTGCATCTGCCATTGCTCCATATTTCATCGCCATTAAAGTCTTATTATCTGAAGAAAATTTATCTAAAAGATCGTAAGCTTCCTGAAATTTACCTTCTTTAAACTTTATAAGCCCTGCATTGTAAGCAGATAATTTCCCAATTTCAGTAGAAGAATATTCGTTATAGGTCCCCATAAAACCTCCAAAAGCTTCTTTATCTTTACCTTCTGTAAGATTTTTCTGTGCTGCTAGATAAGTTTTTACTGCCTCTGCATTTTTTGGAGCCACAATAAATTGCTGATATCCGAAAAATCCTAAAACTCCTGCAATTAGCACTACAAAAGCAATACTTAAAGGTTTTTGATATTTTTCCAGGAATTTTTCTGTATTTAAAGCCTCTCTGTCGAGATCTTTAAAAAACTCTACTGTTTCTTTTCCTTCCAGCTCTTCCTGAGCATTTTTTCCCAATTTTGCCATAAATTCTTAAAAATTGAACTGCAAATTTAATTGTTTCTGAATGATTTACAAAATGTTTATTTGTATTATTAATGAATCCCCTTAAATACTTGAAAATCTATTAACTCATTTCATTCAAAATTAGATTCATTTTAAAATATTTTCCTTTTTGATGTCGCTAAGATTAATTTTAATATTCTAAAATATGATAAATCTCTGCACCGAATTTTTTTAGCTTTTCATCTCCTTTTAGGTCTTTTAAACCAATCAAAAAACTAAATTGCACTACTTCAGCACCTTGTTTTTCTACCAATTTTGCTGCAGCTTCCGTTGTTCCTCCGGTTGCCAAAAGATCATCATGAATGAGTATTCTCTGTCCTTTTTTTATTTGTCCTTCTCTGGTTTCTATTTCAGCACTTCCGTATTCCAAATTATATTTTTCTGAAATAACAGGAGGCGGAAGTTTTCCTTTTTTTCGGATTAAAATAAACGGAACATCCAATGCTACAGCAATGGCAATCCCAAAAAGATAACCACGACTTTCGATTCCACATACAGCATCTACTTTACCTTTACTGAATTGTACTAAATCTTTAATGACTTCTTCATACAATTTAGGATTAAGAAAAACAGGTGAAATATCTTTAAACTGTATTCCCGGAATAGGAAAATCAGAAATATTTTCTATAGTTGCTTCCAGCTTGGCAATTAGTTCTTTGGATGTCATAATTTAGGGATTAATCTTATAACTGGATATTTTCCATTCTCCGTTTACATTCTTCAGACCAAATGTTGCTTTTAAAGATGTGGTTTTACCGTTTTTATCGGTAACATCATACGTGGCATTGACACTGGATGAATTAGTGGAAGAACCATTGGTTGTAATATTTTTCACACTCACACTTTTAATGGCACCAAAACCAGAAGTAGGATTCGAGAATGATTCGTAGCTTCCCCAACTTGGATTATTGGACGATTCAAAAGCGGCTTTCAAATTTTGAGAATTTACATTATTCAAAAATTTACTCACTGTATTTTTAGGATCTGCAGTTGGCTGTTTAGACTGTACCGGCGCAGAAACAGAAGGTTCTGTACCCGTTTGAGTTCCTGCGGGATTATTCGGATCGATAACAGCATTCGGATCTTGGGTAACCATCGTAGAATCTGTTTTTGGAGCTTCCGGAACTTTCAGAGCAGAAGGGTTAACATCCAAACCAATTTTAGACATTTTAAACGTTTTTGCAGTCGTTTTAACAGAAACAGTAATGTCGATCTTATTATCATAAATTTTGGACGCCAATAAAGAAGCAAATTTTAAATTGAATCCTTTAAAATTATTATCCTGCATTAGATTTTTTGCCGTAGAAATTTTTGTTCCGTTGCTGTAAACCTCCAATATAGCTTCTAAGCCAGCCCCTGTAAATGCTACCGGATTTCCGGCATTATCTACCAAACGAGGAATAATCTGAATAGCAGTAGGACCATTTCCGTTATCGCCAGATAATTGAGTCGCAATACTTAATCCACTTGCTTTAACATCGTTAGGATCGCTTTCTTTAGCTAAATCATCCCCAAAAATATTCATTTCACCTAAGGAAGGCGGTGCAGTACTTGCCCACTCTATTCCGTTTTGCTGAGCAACCTGATCTGCCATTGCCAAAATTTCAGGCACTTTTTTTCCATTAATGAGTTGACCGAGTGCTTTTAATTCTGCAACATCACCATCTGCTTCAACACCGAAAGTTTTAAGAATATAAAGAGCTTCGTTAAATTTAATTTGCTTTATCGTAGTAAGACTCGATGCCATATCGTTGATACTCGACTGCAAAGTCTGAGTAGTGGATGCATCTACACTGTCTTTCTTACAAGAAGTAAACAAGAATAGACTGAACAACAACAGTAAAGAAAACTTTTTCATTTTAATAATGGTTTCCGACAAATTTAGTAAAAACCTTTATTAATACCGTTTTTTTATTTTTTGTTTTCTTTTTCCTTCAAATCTTCTTTAAAAAATGATGAAAATACGGACTGCATATTTGGAAATGATGATTCTTGCCAGTAATTTGTAGAATAATTACTATAATTTTTATTGAGTCTTATTTTTCCTTCCACATCATTCTCGTTGCTGAAATCTATTTCTGTAACATAAAAATTTCTGTAAGAAATGAGTTGGTTATATTCCGGTTCAGATTTATGTTTCAGTTTAATATATCCTATTTCAGCCGATTCCAAAAAGTCTCTTAAGGTTTTTTGAGATGCTTTTTCATATGAGTGATCTATAACAGCACTGATATCGTATAATCTATAACCGAATAAAGCAAGTTCTTTTTCCTGCAAAGCACTTCCGCTTATTTCAATCTCGTCTTTGGATGTTCCTTTAATTTCTTTAATATTTGCATTTCCAATTCTAAAATCTTCTATATTGCCTGCATTTTTAAGTTCGGGTAGATTAAGAAAAGCATTATAATCGAATTGACTTGTCTGTTTATGATCTTCCGTGGGATTTTGAAGTGTAAATAATCTATACTGTTCTATATTTTTACTTTTAAGCTTTTTAGTTTTATTATCAAAAACATAAGTGGCAATTCCATCAATGTAGCAATTTAGCTTTCCGTTAACCGTTACATAAGCATTAAAATTCCCTTTAAGAAAAATATATTTCGCCGGTTTGTTGTTTTTAATTACAACAGCTTCAATCTCTTTTACTTTATCATTAAGCTTAACAATATCTTTGTTGATCTCGTTGAATGAAAGTTTTGCTAACGGAAAATTATCATATATCAATTGAAAATCTTCCTGATCTTGTTTAATAGCAGACTGATCTATTTTACCATCAATATCGGAAGTTGCAAGAATATTTCCATCCTTTCCAAAAACAACCACTTTAGATAATGGTAAACCTGTTTTTTCAGATACAAATCTGATATTTTGTGAATTGAATAAGCTAAAAAATATCAGAAATAGAAAATTGAGTAAATAGGTCTTTTTCATAGTTTAGTTTTAATTGAATTAAGATAATAAGTTATACACTTAAAAGACTCCCAAATTATAAAAAGGTTGCCTGTTTAAAAAATTAAACTTATAAATTATTCAAAAAAAAGAGACTGATTTCAATAAATCAGTCTCTTTTAATATTAGTAATCCTTAAATTAGAAAGGATACTCGTAAATTTCAGATTCGTGTAGGTAAGGGTTACCTGTAGGAATTAATTTTAATTTAGCTAATGCAGAAAGCACAGTAAACATAAATAATCCCGCTACAAATAATATAGAACCTAATACCAGCAATAGAACTTCAGGTGTCTTCCAGTAAGGACCAACCGTTCCTGGCATTACCATATTAAAGTAGTCTAAAATGTGTCCACAAATAACTATTACAGCCATTGTTGTTACTACTTTGTAATTTCTCTTGATGCTGCTGCTTACTAATACCAATAATGGCAATACGAAGTTTACAATAAGCATTGGTAAGAAAGTAGAAGAATAGTGTTCGAATCTTCCGAAGAAGTAATTAACTTCTTCCGGAACGTTTGCATACCAGTACAACATAAACTGTGCGAACCATGTATATGTCCAAAGCATACTTGTTGCAAAAAGGAATACGCCTAAATCGTGTAAGTGATTATCGTTGAATTGTGGTAAGAAACCATTTTTTTTCAAGAATACACTTAGTAAAATAATAACAGCAATTCCACTAGAAAGGCAACTAACCATTGAGTACCAGATATACATTGTAGAATACCAGTGAGGGTCAATAGACATTAACCAATCCCATGCCCAAGCTGCAGAAGCAAATCCGAAGAATGCAATATATCCTACTGCCCATCTGTAAAGATATTGGTAATCTACTCTAGACTTTGTTTCGTCTACTTTTTTAGACATGGCCTTAAGTTTCCAAGCGAAGAACGAAGCTCCAACAACGTAGATAATTGTTCTTACTGCGTAGAAAGGAATATTCAAGAATCTTTTCTTTTCGAACAAGATTACATCAAATTCCGGCGAACCTTCTCTAGTTAATTCAGGATCCATCCAATGGAAAAGATGACCATTATGCGTGATATTAAGAATCATAATAATAATCAAAATAGCACCACCCCAAGGGATGTAAGAAGCAATAGCTTCCATTACTCTAGTGATAATAATTGGCCAACCTGCGTGTGCAGCGTGCTGAATACAATAGAAAAACAATACACAGCAGCTAACTCCGAAAAAGAATACGGCTACAAAGTGAATAGATGCTAATGGTGAATTATGAACCTGCAATTCAGCATGTTTAAGATGTGCTTCATGATCCTGCGGACCCACCATTTCGCTTGAATGTGTAGGAGCAGTATGACCTGAAGCATGTAATGCCTCCATCATGTGCTCAATTTTTTCTGTTGACATCCCTTTGTTCATAAAGAAACCAACAGCAAAAAGAACTAAACCTACAACAAGAAGTATTATAGAAGCTGATTTTAATTTTGGTGAAAAACTATACATTTCTTTTCTTATTTTTTAGTTTCGGTAGTTTCTTTCTTCTCATCCGGAGCAGCAGTTGTAGCAGCAGGAGCAGATGCTTTTTTGAATGTATTCATTACATACATTGCAACTCTCCATCTATCGCCAGCATTTAATTGACCAGCATAAGATCCCATTGCATTTCTACCGTTTGTTAATACATAATGTACAGATCCTACAGTAATATCTCTATCTGCGTAGTTTGGTACACCAGAATATGCTCCACTTTGTACAATTGTTCCTTGCCCGTCACCACCAGTTCCGTGGCATGCAGCACAAGTATGATCGAAAAGTATTTTTCCTCTTTCCAAATCTTTTGCAGCATTCGCAGGATTTAGCGGAGAAGTGGTAATTGCTTTTGATGCATCATATCCTGCATTATATTCATCTGGTGTTTTTGGAAGTTTACCTTCTTCAAATACGCCATCTTTATTTTGAGCAACTGAACCTTCTACAGGAGAAAGACCAGTAGCACCATTATTTCTTACAAACGCAGGAATTTCATTTTCATGATCAGAGTATGCATCTTGAGCTTTCATTAAAGGATCGTAAGCTACAGGGAAATACATATCTGGAAAATAAACAAGAGGTGCGTTTTCTTTTGGTCCGCAAGAATTAAGTAAAACTGTAGTTAAACCTAAAACCGCTGTAATTTTTAAAATATTTTTCTTCATTTTAAGCATCTTTAACGGTTATTTCTTCTACTCCTGTTTCAATAAGTAACTGTTTCACAGATTCTACATCATTGGTAACAAATTCCATTAAAAATTTATCATCCGTTGTTCTAGGATCTGGGTTTTGTGCTGGAGCACCAGGATACATTTTGTTTCTAACCAAGAAAGTTAAAGACATCATGTGTGCTGCACAGAAAACCATCAATTCAAACATTGGAACCACAAATGCAGGCATATTGTGTGCCCAGTCGAAAGCTGGTTTACCACCAATATTCTGAGCCCAGTCGTGGTTCATTACATACCAAGTAACTACAGCACCAATACTCACACCATATAAAGCATAAATAAAAGCAGCATCAGAAATTCTTGTTTTCTTTAAGCCTAAAGCTTTGTCTAGTCCGTGAACCGGAAACGGAGTATAAACTTCGTTGATTGCGATTCCTTTATCGTTGAATGCTTTAACGCCGTTCATTAAATCGTCGTCATCAGCATAAAGTCCGTATACAATTTTAGTGGTGCTCATCTCCTTCTTTTGCTTTATAAGTTTCACCTGAGATTTTCAAAATTGATTTCAATTCAGCCTGTGCAATTACAGGGAATGTTCTTGCATATAATAGGAATAATACAGAGAAAAATCCTATTGTTCCTAGATATACACCCACATCAATAATTGTTGGCTTAAACATAGTCCAAGATCCTGGTAAATAATCTCTAGAAAGGTTAATTACGATGATATCGAAACGCTCAAACCACATACCAATGTTAATGATTAATGCAACAATGAATGTCCAGATAATATTTGTTCTCAATCTCTTGAACCAGAATGAAGCCGGGATAACAAGGTTACAGATAATTAAAGACCAGAATGCCCACCAGTAAGGTCCAACAGCTGCACCAGGAGAAAGGTAAGTAAAGTCTTCATATCTAGAACCTGAATACCATCCGATGAAATATTCTGTTGCATAAGCAACTGTTACCATACCACCTGTTAAGATGATTACGATATTCATAATCTCGATATGATACATTGTAATATAATCCTCAAGGTGACAAACTTTTCTTGCAACCAATAATAGAGTCTGTACCATTGCGAATCCTGAGAAGATAGCTCCCGCTACGAAGTAAGGAGGATAAATGGTAGAGTGCCATCCTTTAATTACTGAAGTTGCGAAGTCAAAAGATACGGTAGTGTGTACTGAGAATACAAGCGGTGTTGCCAAACCTGCAAGAACCAAAGAAAGTTCTTCGAATCTTTGCCAGTGTTTTGCTTTACCACCCCATCCAAATGCAAGGAAAGTATAAATTTTCTTAGTCCAAGGTGTTTTTGCTCTATCTCTAATCATTGCAAAGTCAGGAATTAATCCCATGAACCAGAATACTGTAGATACAGAGAAATAAGTAGAGATTGCAAATACGTCCCAAAGTAGAGGAGAGTTAAAGTTCCCCCAAAGAGAACCGAACTGGTTCGGTAAAGGGAATACCCAATAACCTACCCAAACTCTACCCATGTGAATTACCGGGAAGATAGCCGCCTGTACAACAGCGAAGATTGTCATCGCTTCTGCAGAACGGTTTACCGACATTCTCCATCTTTGTCTAAATAATAATAATACCGCTGAGATTAGTGTACCGGCGTGACCAATACCTACCCACCATACAAAGTTGGTAATATCCCAACCCCAGTTAATAGTTCTGTTAAGCCCCCATGCTCCAATACCTGTCCCGATAGTGTAAGCGATACAGCCAAATCCGTAGATGAACAGAACCAAGGCTGCATATAGTGAAATCCACCATAATTTACCTGCTCTTTCTTCGATAGGTCGTGCAATATCTTCTGTGATATCGTGATAAGTTTTGTGACCAATAATCAGAGGTTCCCTTATCGGAGCTTCGTAATGTCCTGACATTTTTTACCTATTTATTATTTAAACTTTATTTTTCTACTCTGTTTCTTACTTTAGTATGATAGAACACATTTGGTTTTGTTCCGATCTCTTCAAGTAAATAATATCTTCTGTTATCAGAATATAGTTTTCTAACTTCAGATCCTTTATCATTCATATCTCCAAACTTCATAGAACCTGTAGAACAAGCCTTAGAACAAGCTGTTTGGAATTCACCGTCTACCACTTTTCTACCTTCTTTCTTAGCTTCAAGTATGGTATTCTGAGTCATTTGGATACACATAGAACATTTCTCCATAACCCCTCTTGTTCTTACAACAACATCAGGATTAAGAACCATTCTTCCAAGATCGTTATTCATGTTGAAATCGAACTTGTCATTCAAGTTATATGTAAACCAGTTGAAACGTCTAACTTTATATGGACAGTTGTTCGCACAATATCTTGTACCGATACATCTGTTGTAAGCCATGTGGTTTTGTCCTTGCTTACCATGAGAAGTTGCCGCAACCGGACAAACAGTTTCACACGGAGCGTGGTTACAGTGCTGACACATCACCGGTTGGAAGATAACATCAGGATTTTCTGCAGGATTTTCTAAAGCTCCTTCAATACCTAAAACTCTGCTTCCGTAAAGTTCCGGAACAGCCATTCCTTCTTTCAATCCGTCATAAACATCAACTTTCTGTTTAGAAGAATAGTAACGGTCGATTCTTAACCAATACATATCTCTAGACATTCTCATTTCTTCTTTTCCTACAACTGGAACGTTGTTTTCTGCCTGACAAGCAATGATACATGCTCCACAACCAGTACACGAGTTCAAATCTATAGATAAATTGAAGTGAGGACCGTCTGTGTCATCAAAAGCATCCCAAAGGTCTATTTTACCCGCTGGAAGTGCACCACTTATGGTGTGATATTCCAATGGTTTATTCCAACCTTTATGCTCATCATCGAAAGGTACGTTAATAAATTCAGCCAAAGGAACTTCTTTAGCAATATCATAACGACCCATTAAAGTATTTTGAAGCTGAATTCCAGCAAACTCATGATCTTCACCTGTTTTCTCAATGGAAACATTAGAAACCGCTAAGTTAGATCCATCGTATAATGGATAAGCATTTACTCCTGTATCAGCTGTAGCACCAGAATCTTTTTTACCATAACCTACTGCAAGACCAACAGATCCGTCTGCTTGACCTGGCTGAATAAATACCGGAACATTTTCAACTTTAACCCCATTTACTGTAAGATTCACTACAGAACCATCTAACTGCATTCTTGCATTCAAATCGTTCTCAATACCTAATCTTTCAGCGTCTTTTGGAGAAATAGTTAAATAGTTATCCCAAGACATTCTTGTTAATGGATCCGGTAATTCCTGCAACCATGGATTGTTTGCCTGAGTTCCGTCTCCCATTGAAGTCTTTGTATATAAAACTAATTCTAAATCTGAAGCTTTAAAGTTTCCTAATTCTGCAATCGCCTGATTTGCATTTCCTCCTGTATACGCTAAAGAAGTTGCATTAGCAGAGTTTACAAAACCATTATATAATGCTTTATTAAAAGAAGTACCACCAAGGATAGATGCAGCATTCGCTTTTAAATAATCATAATAATTATTAGCAGCATTGTTTTTACCGTTTTTCCAAACCAATAAAGATTCTTCAATCTGTCTAGATTTATAGATTTTCTGAATTGTTGGCTGCATTAATGTATAAACACCAGTCTGAGGTTCTAAATCTCCCCAAGACTCTAGCCAGTTAGCTACTGGTATTACAGCTTTCGCTGCTTTATACATTTCGTTCTTTTTATCAGTAACCGCAATTACATAAGGAACTTTTTCTAAAGATTTTTTGAAATCGTTTCCTTTATTGTAAGAATAGATTGGATCTACATTGTTTGTGATTAAAACACCAACCTGACCTGCATTTACCCATCCTAAAAATTCCTGGAATCTTGCTTTGTCAAATTCTTTTAGGAAGTTTGCTTTACCAGTGAAAGCAACAGAACCTAATTTTTGGTTGATTAAATGTGCTAAAACCTGAGCCGCTTTAGAACCGTCTGCAAAAACGACAGCTTTGCTACCTTTCGCCTGAAGTTCTTTTGCAATACCTGAAGCAACTTTATCTGAAGAACCTCCTCCTACAACTGCATTGTAAACTTCCACCAAAGTTTTGTTAACCAAGCTTGGTTTCAGTCTGATTCTCTCGTCTGCATTAGCTCCTGTTAAAGACATATTAGATTCAACCTGAACGTGTCTTAACATATTTGCTCCTGGAGTTCTAGCCGCAGCATAAGATGATTCTAAACCTGATGCATTATAATCTCCTAAAAAGTCTGCCTGGAAAGAAACAACTAATTCTGTTCCTTTAAAATCATATACTGGTAATGCTCTTGTACCAAATACTTCCTGTGCTGCATCTAAACCTGCAGAATATGGAAAAGCATCGTAAGTTACCAGTTCGGCAGTAGGATATTTTGCTTTAAATTCAGAAAATAATTTTTTGAATGTTGGTGAAGCAAAAGAATGCGACAGCAAAACAATCTTTTTTCCTGAAGCCTGAGCTTCATTAAGACCTTTGATAACAAAATCGTCTACTTTATCAAAAGTTTCATCTTTACCGTCTAGCTTAGGTTGTTTTACTTTATCATTATCATAAAGAGAAAGTACACTTGCCTGAGCTCTTGCATTTGTTTTACCTAAATCTCCCGCAACAGGATTGGGTTCAATTTTAATAGGTCTTCCTTCACGTGTTTTTACTAAAACACTTGCAAAATCGAATCCATCAAAATAAGTTGAAGCGTAATAATTAGGAATACCCGGAATAATTTCGTGTGGTTTTACCACGTAAGGAATCGTTTTGATTACCGGTGCTTCACAGGCAGCAAGTGTAACTGCTGCTGTAGAAAATCCTAACAGTTTCAAGAAATCTCTTCTTGACGTTCCAGATTCGTTCTTCTGAGCACCTTCTAAGAAATCTTCTACCGGAATTTCTTCTTGGAACTCTTTCTGAGCCAGCTTATTATTTAAAGCCGGATCTTTAAGTTCGTGAATACTTCTAAATTGTATTTTGTTTGAAGCCATTTATACTTCTAATTTTTTAGTTATTAATAATGACATTTACCACATTCAAGACCTCCAATTGCATCTACAGTAATCTTACCGCCATCTTTAGGGTATTGCTTTTTAAGCTTTTCGTGTAGATTTTTGAAGTATTCTTTATTATAACCGTTGTTCATATCGATTTCTGTCGTTCTGTGACATTCGATACACCATCCCATCGTAAAGTCGTTCGCCATTTGTACAACATTCATGGTATCGATTTTTCCGTGACAAGCTTTACAAACTACGTCAATTTTGTTGTCAGGATTTTTCTTGTTGAATGAATTGATAATCGCCTGTTCACCAGCAATAACGTGTTGAGAGTGATTAAAGTAAACGAAATCCGGCATATTGTGAATTCTCGTCCATTCTACAGGAGTTGTTTTACCTGTATATTGTTGCTTTGCAGGATCCCAACCTGTTGCAGCGTAAATCTTCTGGATTTCACCATCATAGAATGCTTTATCTTTTCCTGGCTCAAGGTATTTACCGTTGTATTCTGAAATTGTTCTGTGACAGTTCATACAAACATTCATAGAAGGAATTTCGGATACTTTACCGTATTTAGCACTTGAGTGACAAAGCTGACAGTCGATTTTCTGTTCACCAGCGTGAATTTTGTGAGAGAAATAAATTGGCTGCTCTGGTTTATATCCTTTGTAAACACCGATCCACATTATCCAGTTCCAAATACCATAAGTTGCCAAAATCGCCAAAATTGCTAATAGCCCTTTACCAACGTAGTGATATTTTGCATAGATTTCGCTGAAAGATTTTACTCTTGTTTCATTAAGCACTGATAATTCTTCAGACTGACCTAATTTTACAAGCTGTCTTAACTTGATTAAAATCCAAACCAAAAGACCAGCAATTGCCAAAAGCGAAATAATAGCAACATTAGAAGTGGTATTATTACTTGCTGGAACCTGCGCTGTATCTGCACCTGCTTTGGTAGCATCTGCAGCTTTATCTGTTACCGGAGCAGGCGGATTAGTTGTGTACTCTAAAATATCATCAATATCCTTATCCGAAAGATTTGGAAATTGCTGCATCACAGTTTTGTTGTGCTTTTCGAAAACTTCATTGGCATACTTGTCGCCAGAAGCTCTTAAAGCTACATTGTCTTTAATCCACTTATGAAGCCAATCTGTATCAAGCCCTTGATCTTTTTTCAATCTATCAACAACACCTTTCAATGCGGGTCCTACAACCTGTTTGTCTAGTGCGTGACACGCTGTACAATTTGCCTTGAAAAGTTTTTCGCCGTTTTTAGGATCGCCGGCTTGCCCGTAAATTGAAGCACTTGTTGACAGCAATAATCCTATTGCAACCAGCCCTTTTTTATAATGCTTTCTCCAACTAATCATTTAAATTATCTTATGTTAGTAAATATTGAGTATGTAATCAATTCCGCAAAAATAATATTTTTAAGAAGAATTTAACGACCTTAACAAAAGGTAAAATGTCATTTAAGTTTAATTTATAACTATTCTAAATAGTAGCGTTTGTGGGGTTTTTATAATTATCCTAAATTTGCTGAAACAACTTTAAATGAAAAATTTAATAAAAATATTTGCTTTTTTATCTTTCACCGGCTTTTACACTGTTGATGCACAACAAGTTGTAAAGAAAGACACTCTATCCGGAACTGCTCTTACCTTAACTATGGATACTAAGGTAAATGATGCAATTTCTGCACTTGAAAATAAATGCAATAATTCTACAGTTTCTAAAACTTCGGATGAAGAAACCTTTACAAAGCCCGCAAAAGTCTTTGTTCCGAGCCGAGAACTGACCAATGCCGAAATTTGCAGAAGAAATCCTAGAATTTTAGGTTATAAAATACAGATAACAACTGTAAAAAGTAATGACGAAGCTAATGAAATTAAAACATATTTCAGAAAAAGATTTCCCAATATAAAGGTGGAAACAGATGCTTCACTTAGACCAAATTATAAAATACTTGCCGGAAGTTATTTCAACAAACAAAGTGCATCGGGAGATCTTTCAAAAATAAAAGAATACTTCAAATCTGCTACTGCCGTACAATACAGGGTTTTCTGTGCAGAAGCAAAATAATATTTCTTTAAAACAATAACACATTGCCGGGAATTATTTCCCGGTTTTTTTATCTGTAAAATTGATTGATAAAATCGAAAAATTCATACATTCTGATGTAATTGTTTTCAATAATAAACACAAGCATTACTCCCACAACAGCGGTTAAAAAAGAAAGTATTTTGGGAGAGTTTTTATAAGAATAGAAAAGCCAGCCTAATAAAAGAGGAAATACAAAGACAAAATGCCCACCATAAATATACGAGGTATGAAGTCCAAACCTCAAAACACAGTGAATTAAAATGTCTACTAAAAAGGAAAGCATAAGAATCTGAACCAATTTGTTTTTAAAATTCTTACCATAACTCCATAATACTAACCCAATTAATATAACTATAAAAGCATACTGAAAAAAAGTTGTATACACATCCATGAATAAAGCCTGGTAATAAAATCCTTTCATATTATGTTTTTCACGAATGAAAAAAGCAGGAAACAAAATATTTCCTCCAAAAAAATATGAAACAATCATATCCCAGACCGGAACCGACTTCACATTAGAAAATTTCTCATATTGCTCACCAGATTTGGAAAGAATATTCTGATACTTAAAATCTATTCGACACAAATACAGTAAAACGAAAACAACAATTGTAGTTACCACTCTTATCACTGCATTACCGAATTTTTTCCAGCTTTTAAATATATCTTTCTCAAATAAAACTGGGATAAAAACTTTTACAATATTGGTTACCGTAAGTCCGCCAATCGAAACACCTGCCAAAACCATAGCAGAACCAGCTATTTTTTTATCTTTTTTAATCTGAATAGCTGTATAATAATTATAAAGTATTAAAAGGAAAAATGTGTACGTATAAGTTTCCGGAGTAAAGGATAATAGAATATTTGTGGAAAACACACTGAAAAACAAGACAATTAACAGACTTAACCAAAGCGGAAGTTCTACAATATTTTTTAGGTATTTAAAAATTTGAATCAGACTTAAGCTGATGGTAAGATTACTCAGCCAAGCTAATGTAAGCCTGAAACCCACACCTGTTTTACCATTGGAAACCCAAAATGCCAATTCTCTAACCCAGTTAAAGAAATAGTAAGAAAGAGGATGTCTTTCAAAACTTCCGCCGGTCATTACAATAGCTTTATTGTCGAAACTAAAGTAAGCATCCCAAGGAATTCTTGCATCAAAGATTATTCTGTAATGCTGAGCCAGATAAGTCCCCAAAATACCATACACAGTTATAAAAAAAGCAAACAATAGCAATTCTGCTAGAGTTGAAGGAAAAACAATTTTAAAAAAAGAAATCAGTTTAGATTTAAATGACACAAGAGAATTTTTTGCAAAAATAAAACAAAAAACCCACCTTCGCAGTGGGTTTATTTGTTTTAAATGATAAGATTATTCTTTAATAATTTTTTCTATTGCGGAAGTACCATCCACAAACTCTACTTTAAGAAGGTAAATACCTTTTTCTAAAGACCTTAAATCTGCTTTACCAGAGAAATCTCCTTTAGAAACTACTTTTCCTGAAAGATCTAATAATGAAGAAGATACTATTTTTTTGTCTGTTTTAATACTAACAAAATCTTTTGTTGGATTAGGATAAGCATTTATAGAATTTTTAGTTTTTTTAACATCTGCAACACCAAGGTTTTGTGTCGACTTAAACATTCCGCCCGCGGTAGAAGAAGTATTGAAACCTCCTGAGAAACATGTATTCACATCGGAACATCTTACAGCCAAATGTTGCACGCCGGTATCAAGAGATGCCCAAGTTGTACCATTATCTAAACTCTTCCACGATCCTCCCGATGTACTTGTTGCAACCAAAAAATTTGTTCCTGGAATATATGTTATGTCATTTATTTTATTTGAAGCATTAATACCCGTAAAGGTTACTGAAGACCAAGTAGTTCCACCATCAGTAGTTCTGTAAATTTCCAATCCAGTTGGTGTAGCAGAGCTTCCTGTTCCTGTAAATGTTTTCTTCATCACAATACCTCTGTTAGCATCACTCCAAGCCATATCACCATTTACGCCAGATCCTCCAAAATCTGTTAATCCATAAGAAGATCCTGTAAATGCTACATTCCATGTTAAACCTTTATCGGTAGACTTATAAACTCTACCCTGATTAGTATAAAAGAATATATTATTTCCTACGGCATAATATCCCGCATTGTATCCGTATTCCGAGCCTAGCGGGTTTGGAATGTTTGCTGAAGCAACTCTAGTCCAAGAAGTTCCTCCATTAGAAGAAGTATAAAGTTCAAATTCTCCATTTTCAGGATCTCCTCCGGCAATTACATTATTAGCATCAAAAGCATGTACAAAATTCAAAAAAGATTCTCCAGCTGTTGAAAAAGGTTGTTGAGCCGTCCAAGTTACTCCGCCATTTGTTGTTTTATAAACAGCTCCTATACCATCGTTTGAAGTAGACAATAATGCACCAACCCATGCTGTAGTGGCACTTACGCCAGAGATATTTGTAATGGTAAATGCAGGGTTTCCAACATTAATACTACCCGCAGTCCAAGTAGTACCACCATTAGATGTTTTAGTAAATTCCTGAACATTAGGGGGATTCGCAGATCCTCCATCATAAGCAAAAGCCCAAACAACATTAGAATCAAAAACTTCTAATCCTGAAATTCCTCTGGATGCCGTACTGAATCCGGAATTCTGTGTGCCCCAATACTGAGCAAATGCTGATGTAGAAAATATTAATACAAAAGCAGAAAGTAAAGTTCTTTTCATAAGATTTAATTTTGTTTAAAATTAATAATAAAACCGTTATCTGTATGAATTATTTTTAAATTTTAAGCAAAATAATTCTAAGAACTGCATGAAAGCATAGAACATCCTGAAATATCATCATACTTTGAGGGTCTTTTGATGGAAAATTGAGGATAAATTTCTTTATACGGGTTTTTTAGGGCTGAAATAAGCTTTTCAAACAATTCGTTCTTTCCTTCATTAATTTCTTCAATACATTCGAAGAGAACATAATTTCGAAGAATAAATTTCGGATTGTTTTTTTTCATCAGTTCTAAAGAATCTTCTCTTGAGAAAGTATTGTCCAACAGTCTATTTTGATAAGTTTCAAGGAAATGATTAAGCTTGTCTTTTTTATTTTGATCTAAAGCTCCATAACTCACAGCTTCGAAATCAACATCTTTTTCGTTACGCATCTTTTCAATTTCATGGAAAAACAATGTGTAATCGAATTGCAGTTCATGCATAAGCCCTTGCCAATTGCTGAAAAATTCTTCATCACTTTTTTTCAGTTCATCAAACCCAAATTTTTTGCATAACATTGTATCATGCGCTTCCCAAAAGTAATTTCCGTACTGATTTAATGTTTCTTCTAAAAATTTTTCATCTTTTATTAAAGGAAATAATGAGTTGGCTAACTGCCACAAATTCCATTGCGAAATTTGTCCCTGTTTTCCGAAAGCATATCTTCTGCCGGGCAAATCTGTAGTATTGGGAGTAAAATTCAAATCATATTCATCCATCATAGAATATGGACCATAATCTATGGTTAACCCAAGAACTGACATATTATCGGTATTCATAACACCGTGCACAAACCCCACCCTATACCATTCTACTATTAAATCTGCTGTTCTTTTACATATTTGAGCAAAAAAATCTTTGTATTTTTCAACTCCTTCAGACTTTATATCCTTAAAATAGTTGGCTATAGCAAAATCTGCCAAATTTCTAAGCGTATCGTATTCTTTTTGTGCAGAAATTAATTCAAAATGACCAAATCGGAGAAAACTTTCTGCGGTTCTGATAACTACTGCACCTTTTTCCGACTCCGGGTTACCATTGTACATCATATCTCGAACCACATGTTCTCCACTCAAAGCGAGGCTTAAAGCTCTTGTTGTAGGAACTCCCAGATGAAACATGGCTTCACTCATTAAATATTCTCTTACTGAAGATCTTAAAACCGCTCTTCCATCTGCATGACGTGAGTATGGTGTGGCTCCTGCACCTTTCCATTGGATTTCTGTTTTCTGCCCAAAATCATTAATAATTTCTCCTGCAAAAATTGCACGCCCGTCTCCAAGTTGTCCTGCCCAATTCCCAAATTGGTGTCCCGCATAGGCAGTTGCATAAGTTTTAATATTTTGTGGTAAATCTGAAGCTGTTAAAAACGGAATATCTTGCTCCTCAAATTTTCCAAGTCCTATTTCTTCGGACAGTTCTTCATTAAAATGAATAAGTGTTGTATTTTCAAACCCAACAGGTTTCACCAATGAAAAAAGAACTTTCGGAGTGTTTCTCTGCATGGTATTTCCTGAAAAATCTCCGGGAAAAATCTCAGTAAAAGGTTGCTGTATTTTGTCGATATTCATACATCAAAGATATTAAAAACCAAAAAGAAAAAGACCTTCCAAATTATTGAAAGGTCTTATAACAATTATTAAGATTGTTTACTTATTAAAATCAATATTTTCTCCCGTGTTGAGATTCTCATTGATGTTTTCTTCTTTCTTACCTGAGTTATTTTTAGGTGAATTATCTGCAGGTCTAGGATTTTTGAGATCATCTATGGTTTGTAAACCACCTTCGTCACCATATCCACCTCCTAAACCTTGAAGATTGCTACAGCCATCTTTCCAATCACTTGGTTTTACAAATTTATCGTCTGGAGAAATTTTAAGACTCTTATCTGCCCATACTTTCTTCATATAAATTGCCCAAATTGGCAATGCCATTTTCGCTCCCTGCCCTTCACCAGTTCCTAAAAAGTGAGTAGCTCTGTCTTCCCATCCTACCCAAGCTCCGGTTGCCAGTTTCGGTACCATACCCATAAACCAACCATCGGAATTATTTTGTGTAGTACCCGTTTTCCCTGCAATTTCAACAGCTTTAGATATTCCTCTTCTTCCTAATTCTCCGGAGGCAGTACCAAACTCTGCCACACCTTTCATCAATTCAATCATGGTGTAAGCATAATTAGGGTTCATTACCTCTTTTGGATCCTGATTTACTTCTTTAATAACTCTACCATTTACATCTTCTATACGCCAAATCATTTCAGGTTTGTTGTAATTACCATAGTTGGCAAAAGTACTGTAGGCTCCCAACATTTCATAAATTGTGATATCGGAAGATCCAAGTGCCATTGGCAAACTGGTAGATATTTCTTCTGTAACTCCCAAATCTCTTGCAGTCTGAATAACACTCTGAGTACCTGCCATTTCTGCCAATCTAACAGCAACAGGGTTCTTAGAATGGGCCAAAGCATTTTTAAGTGTTAACATTCCACCAGAACCTTCAACATTCCAGGTTCCTTTTCTGTAAGATGCGTTAGAAATTGTTGAACATGGAGTTAAACCTAATTTCATGATTGCAGTTGCATATACAAATGGTTTAAAAGTAGATCCTACCTGTCTTTTCCCTTGTTTGATGTGGTCATACTGGAAATGCTGCCAATTGATTCCTCCAACCCATGCTTTAATTTCTCCTGTTCCCGGAACCATAGACATTAACCCCGCCTGTGCAATTTGCTTATGATATCTTATTGAATCCCAAGGGCTCATCTCCACTTCTTCTTCTCCAGCCCAAGTAAACCTTGTCATTTTAACGGGTTTATGAAATTCCATTAAGATTGAATCTTCAGGCATATTTTCTGCAACCATTTGTTTATAACGACCTGTTCTTTTAACAGCCTGCATCATCAAATTATTTATTTGAGTGGAGTTCAGTTTATAAAAAGGTCTGTCTTTTCTTCCTCTCTGTTCTGCATCGAATCTTCTTTGAAGGTCTGTTAAATGTTCTTTAATGGCTTCTTCTGCATACTTCTGCATTTTGGAATCTAAAGTAACATATATCTTCAAACCATCTTTATAAAGATTAAGTTTCTTCCCTGTATCTTTTTCGTAGTCTTTAAGATATTTATCTATTTCTTTTCTCAGATAAAATTTATAGTAAGCAGAATAATCATCGGTAATATCTTCTATTGGACGATAATCTGTTACAATTGGAGTTGCAACTGCTTTTTCATACGTTGGCTGGTCGATATAACCTGTTTCCAGCATCTGCTTTAAAACGACATCTCTTCTTTCTTTTGGTCTTGCACTATTATCACGAAGAGGATTATTGGCATTTGGAGCCTCCAACATAGAGACAAATACCGCAGCTTCTGGTAATGTGAGCTGAGAAGCAGATTTGTTGAAGTAAATTTTAGATGCCATTTCAATACCATTGGCATTGTGGGTAAAATCGAACTTATTGAAATATAAAGTTATGATTTCTTCTTTAGTATATCTTTTTTCGAGACTTACTGCTACTACCCATTCTTTAAGCTTTTGAATTGCTCTTTTAACAGAGTTCTTGGAGGGTTCTTTGGTAAAAAGCAATTTTGCAAGCTGTTGGGTAATGGTAGATCCACCACCTCTTCCACCTCTGAAAACTACGGCTCTTACCACCGATTGCAAATCTATCCCAGAGTGTTCTTTAAAACGTTCATCTTCTTTTGCCTGCAAAGCATAAATAAGATAAGGCGGAAGATTTTTATACTCAACCGGCTGTGTTTTTTCTTTCTCAAATTTCCCTAACAGAACCCCGTCTGAAGAAAATATCTGAGACGCTACATAAATATCCGGATTTTCCAGCTCTTTCACATCCGGCATTTCGCCCAAAAAACCTTGCGAGACCGCAAAAAAGAGTCCCGAAATCCCTAAAACCACTGCAATAAAACCTACCCAGATGATTTTCACCCATCTTTTCCAGGCAGTATTTTTTTGATTTTTTTTAGGAGGAAGCGGGAACTTATTTCCCGTACTCCCTGTATTTTGATTATTTTGTTCCATTTGTACTTACGGTTTTTGCCGTTTCTACTTTTATTCCTAAATCTTCAATTCCCGGAAGTGCATCGTTTCTCATTGCCTGAGAAACTGCGATCTCATATTTGCCTTTTTCCGGAAATTTATAATTCAGTTTATATTGAAATAATGTTTCTTTCGTTTCACCAAACCCCGTTCCCAACCACTCTCCGTTCGGATTTGCCAAAATGTAATTCAGCGTATCTATCTCTGCTTTTTTGGTTTTTAGATTGGTAAAATTTACGATAAATCTTATATTACTGTAAGGATAATCGTTATTGTTTCTTACAACAAATATAATATTTTTAGCATTTTCAGGATCGGAAATATCAAGATTAAATTTTTGTTGATTTTTTTTATCCCATTTATTATCAACATGATTCATCATTACCTGATCTTCAGATGTATTACATGCTACAATACTCATTAAAAGAAGAAAACCTGAAATTTTACGCATTATTATCTTTTTTGGGAGGAAATTTCTTTTTAAATTTCTTTTTAGGTTGCTGATTTTGAGGTTTTTTCTCGCTATCGTTAGCAACTATTGCCTCTGTTTTTTCCGATACCGATTTTGGAGATTGCTTTTGCTGCGGTTTTGGAGTGTTTGCAGAATTAGAATTTGGCTTCGTACTTCTCTCTTGTCTTACCGGTCTTTCACTTTTCTCAGCACGTACGTTTTTATCCGTCGATTCAGGACGATTCTTCCTATTTCCGTTCTGGCTATTGTTCGGTTTGTTCTGATTTCTGTTTCGGTTGGAACCTCGGTTCTTTTTCTCGAATCGGTCTACACTGTTTTCCTGAATAAGATCCACGGTCTGAACTGCCAATTCAGGCTGTTTCAATTCTTCAAGAGGTAACGTTCTTTCGCCTTTTTTATTTTGAGAAATCAGTTTTTTTACCAAAGCTACATCAAAATCGTACCATGCCATAGAACTGTCGACATACGCAAACCACATTTTCTTCTTGAAAACATCAATTTTAATACAAAAAGCCTTTCCTTTTTCAGTTTCCAGTGTTGTAGACGAAGATGGAAAATCGCTTAATGCATCCAAGTAACTGTCTAGTTCGTAATTCAGACAACATTTCAGCTTTCCGCACTGTCCCGCCAATTTCTGAGGATTGATGCTTAATTGCTGATATCTTGCTACATTGGTATTTACTGATCTGAAGTCTGTTAACCAGGTAGAACAGCACAATTCTCTTCCACAAGATCCTATTCCTCCAACTTTTGCGGCTTCTTGTCGGAAACCGATTTGTTTCATATCAATTTTGGTACGGAAAGTTCCTGCAAGCTCCTTAATAAGCATTCGGAAATCTACCCTGCTATCTGCTGTATAATAAAATGTAACTTTAGAAGCATCTCCCTGATATTCCACATCTGTAATCTTCATTTCAAGACCCAATCTGTGCGATATTTTACGGGATTCTATTTTTACACTTTCTTCTTTTTTTCTGGCTTCCTGCCAGATTTCTATATCTTTTTGGTTGGCAAGCCTGTATATTTTGGGTGCTCCTTCATCCGAAAATCTTTTTTTCTTCATCTGAATTTTCACCAATTCGCCTGTGAGACTTACTACGCCCACATCGTACCCCGGACTAGATTCTACTGTTACAACGCTACCTATATGTAAAGGAATATTATTTACATTTTTATAAAAGGATTTTCTGTCATTTTTAAATCTAACTTCAACAAAATCACACCTATTAGATGATGGATTTTGAATATTTGAAAGCCAGTCGAAAACACTTAATTTATAACTATTACCGCAGGTATTTACATTTTCACAGCCATTCGCAGATTTTGTTCCGCATGAATGCCCAGAATCGCCGGATGTTTTACATCCACAACTCATATTATAATTTATTTAATCTTGCAAATTTATTGATTTTTATCTTTATACCATTTCCAAATGTACTAAATATTAATTTCAGATATTGTTTAATATTAAACAAGAAGGTATTCAAACCTAAAACCAAAAATTAACTATTTATTAATCAGATATTTATAAGTTTATTAAATCAATTTGCTATTTTAAACATAGTTTTAATTGATGCTTACGTTTAAAATATTAAGAAATATTAACAGATGTATTCAAAATAATTTTATATTTGACTTATATAATATATAGTCTATGAAAAAAATTTTAATATCCACCGCTTTATTGGCTGGTGTTTTATCTTATGCGGGAGGCTTCAGGGTTTCTCTGCAAGGTGTAAAGCAATTGGCAATGGCTCATACAAGTGCTCATGCTGAAGATGCAAGTGTAGCATTCTTCAATCCTGCGGGAATGTCGTTCATTCCTTCCAAATTGAGTATTGTAGCCGGAGGTTTCGGGGCAAGCAATAAGGTTACTTTTCAAAATCTGAATACCTTAAGCAGTGCAGAAACCGACAACCCTCTTGGAACCCCTATCTATGCGGCAATTGCGTATAAACCAGCTAAAAATATTTCAGTAGGTTTTAGCTTCTCCACACCTTTTGGGAGCACGGTGCAATATCCTAACGATTGGGAAGGAAAAGAATTGGTTCAGAAAATGGAACTTAAAAGTTTCTACTTTCAGCCTATGGTTTCTGTGAAAATGACCGACTGGCTTTCTTTCGGAGCAAGTTATATTTATGCTAAAGGAAAAGTAGACTGGGATAAGGCTGTAACACAATTCGGAGGCATTGTTAATATTAATGATAATAAAGCCAGCGGACATGGCTACGGATTTGGTTTTTATTTCAGACCAGACCCTTCGTTTGATATGAGTATTGCCTACCGTTCTCCTGTAGACATGAAGGCAAAAAATGGTACAGCAACTTTTAAAGCTCCTTCTCAAAACACAGTAAATGCTCTTTTGGGACTAAACAGTGCAGGACAAGACAGTTTTACCGCAACACTCCCTCTTGTAGAAGAATACACCATTGGTATGACATACAAAGCCACTTCAAAATGGCTTATTTCTGCAGATTTTAATTATCACGGATGGGGAAGATACAGTAAACTTACTTTAGATTTCGCCAATGCTCCTATCGGAAATCAGGCAGATCCTACAGTTTTGGTAGCTCCTAAAAACTTCAAAAACTCTAAAACCTTCAGATTGGGAACCCAATATGCTTTCTCCAGTATGATTTACGGTCGTTTAGGAGCATATTATGATGAATCTCCTTATTCAGATGAAAACTTCATCCCCGAAACGCCATCATTCAACACTTATGTAGTAACAGGAGGTCTTGGATTTAAACTGAAACAATTCGGTGTAGATGTTGCAGGAGGATATGCTATGCCACAGGCAAGAGATGTAAAAAACCCAAACATTGGTTTCTACGGACAGGCTAAAGCTAAAGCATTCTATTTTGGTCTTGGATTATCGTATAACGCTTTTTAATTAAGAATATGAAAAAAATTATAATATCAACATTAGCTGTATCCGCACTTCTTTTTACAACAAGTTGTAAAACAGATTTTGATACTGATGTAAAAGATATAGCTGTTACAAATGGTGAAGCAAACTTCTCGAAATATGTAGCACTTGGAAACTCACTTACTTCAGGCTTTAGAGATAATGCATTGTATATTGACGGACAGAACGAATCTTATCCGTTAATTCTCTCTAACCAGATGAAACTTGCAGGAGGAGGTGCATTTAAACAACCTATGATGCCAAACAATTCGGGAGGATTTTCTAATCTTGCCAATCCTGCGACAGGAGATTTTTATGGCAAAATTGTTTTAGGTGTTGGATGTAATAATGCATTAGCACCAAAACCATCTGCACCCGGAGCCGCTTTGGACAATATCTCTACTGGAGGCCCTTACCAGAATCTTGGAATTCCTGGAGCTAAGTCATTTCATCTTGGACTTAGCAATTACGGGATACTAAACCCTTACTATACAAGGTTTTCTACAGGGGTTAGCCCGATAAGCGCTGCAGTTTCTCAAGCTCCAACATTTTTCTCATTATGGATAGGAAATAACGATGTCCTTTCTTACGCCACAAGTGGAGGAACAGGAGTAGACCAAACAGGTAATGCTAATGTAACAACTTATGGCAATAATGACATTACAGATCCTACCCTTTACAAATCAGTAATCAACAGTTACGTAACAGCACTTACTGCAAATGGCGCTAAAGGTGTATTGGCAAATATTCCGAATGTAACATCAATTCCATTTTTCACTACAGTTCCTAGTAAGCCAATTTCTAACCTTACTGATGCACAAGCGAGCCAACTGAACACAGCTTATGCTCCTTACAATGCAGGAATTCTACAGTTGAAATCTATGGGTGTAATTACAGATGCAGAATACCAAAGCAGAGTAATTAAATTCACCGCAGGAAGCGTTGCCAACGGTGCAGTAATTTTAGACAAAGATCTGAAAGACTTAACAGGATTGAATCCGGCACTTAAATCTTACAGACAGACAACAAGCGAAGATTTCATCATATTACCTGCTGCAAATCTTATCAAACCTTTCGATGCGACATGCAATCCTCAAGGAATGAGCGCAGGAACTGCAGTTCCTTTAGCAGACAAATATGTACTTACACAAAAAGAAACTTTAAAAGTTATGACTGCTACCAAGGCTTACAATGATGCCCTTAAAGATATTGCAGCTTCTAAAGGACTTGCTTATGTTGATGCAAATACGAAGATTAATGAACTTGGAGGACAATCTGGTATTGTGTGGGATGGAGTAAGATACAGTGCTAAATTTGTAACAGGCGGAGCTTTCTCTTTAGATGGAGTTCATTTAACCGGAAGAGGGTATGCCATTATAGCAAACGAGTTTATTAAAGCAATTAATGCTAAATACAAATCTACCCTTCCACAAGTAGATCCTAACAAATATTCTGGGATTACCTTCCCATAAAAATTAATAAAAATAAAAACTTAGAAACCACAGGATTAATTCTTGTGGTTTTTTGTTAAATTTGCAAAATCTTTTAAAAAGTAAAAATGGCTGATCAACAAAGTTATCTGTTTTCAACAAGAACGAGCAAGGATCTTGCAGAAAAAATCGCCCAGTATTATGGGAAAGAGTTAGGAAAAATCATCATTCAGGAATTTAGCGACGGAGAATTCGAGCCTGTTTTGGACGAATCTGTAAGAGGAGGAAGAGTATTTCTTATAGGATCTACATTTCCGCCGGCAGACAATCTTTTGGAGCTACTTCTCATGATTGACGCAGCAAAAAGAGCATCTGCAAAAAGCATTACTGTAGTACTTCCTTATTTTGGTTTGGCAAGACAAGACAGAAAAGATAAACCAAGAGCTCCTATCGGTGCAAAACTGGTTGCCAATCTTTTAACAGCTGCCGGAGCAACAAGAATTATGACAATGGATCTCCATGCAGATCAAATTCAGGGGTTCTTCGAGATCCCTGTGGATCACCTTTATGCTTCTACCATTTTCGTAGATTATATTAGAGATCTTAAAATGGAGAATCTTACCATTGCATCTCCAGATATGGGAGGTGCGAAAAGAGCAAAAAATTATGCCGGTCACCTAGGAGCCGATGTTGTAATTGCTTATAAGGAGAGAAAAAAGGCAAATGTAGTTGAAGAAATGTTCCTTATTGGAGATGTTGAAGGTAAAAACGTCATTCTTATCGACGATATGATAGATACTGCCGGTACACTTTGTAAAGCTGCAGATATTTTAATGGAAAAAGGAGCAAAATCTGTGAGAGCAATGGCTACACATGGTGTCCTTTCGGGAAAAGCTTATGAGAATATAGAGAACTCAAAATTATTGGAAGTTATTGTAACTGACTCAATTCCTGTAAAAACATCTTTGTCATCTAAAATAAAAGTGCTATCTTGCGCCCCATTATTTGCAGATGTTATGAAGATGGTGCACGAGCATCAATCTATCAGCAGCAAGTTTGTTATTTAATTAATAATCAAACATTTGCAATTAAAAATAAAAACAATTTTTTAAATTTTTTATAAATGAAATCTATTACAATTCAAGGTACAAAAAGAGAAAGCGTGGGCAAAAAGTCTACAAAAGCTTTACGTGATGCTGAATTAGTTCCTTGTGTTGTTTACGGAGGTGAAGCTCCTTTGAACTTCTCTGCTACAGAGAAATCTTTCAAAGGTTTGGTATACACTCCTGAAGCACACACGGTATCTATTGAGGTTGACGGACAAACTATTCCGGCTGTTCTTCAGGATATTCAGTTTCACCCAATTACAGACAAAATTCTTCACGCAGACTTTTATCAGTTAGCTGAAGACAAACCTGTTGTTATGGAAGTTCCTGTTAGAATTACAGGTCGTTCTAAAGGTGTTGTGGCTGGTGGTGTTCTTCGTCAGTCTTTCAGAAAATTAAAAGTAAAAGCGATTCCTGCTAATTTGCCAGACGAAATCGTTGTAGATGTTACTCCATTAAGAATTGGTAACAAACTTTATGTAGGAAGCATTAAAGCAGAAGGATATTCTTTCATGCACCCAGACAATGCAGTTGTTGTAGCTGTTAAGATGTCTAGAAATGCAATGAAAGGTGGTGCAGCAGCAATGGATGAAGAAGATGAAGAATTAGAAGAAGAAGTAAAAGATCAATCTCCTCTTGTTCCTACAACAGAAGAGAAATCTGACGAATAATAAAATTTTCGACTTAAATTAAAAAGTCCGTTTTCACAAATTGTGAAAACGGACTTTTTTATAATCCGATAGCTTGATTTCTTAGAGAATATCTTTTTTCACAATATTCACAATCACTTCAGTTGCTTTCATCATACTTTCCAAAGCTACATATTCGTAAGGTCCATGGAAATTGATTCCGCCAGCAAAAATATTCGGACAAGGCAATCCCATGTAAGATAATTGCGCTCCATCTGTTCCACCTCTAATTGCCTTAATTTTAGGCTCAATTCCGGCTTCCTTCATTGCTTTTGCAGCAAGATCTACGATGTGCATTTTACCTTCAAATTGTTGCTTCATATTGCGGTATTGCTCTTTAATCTCGATTTCGGCAGTTCCTTCTCCATGCTTTTTATTAAAATCGGCAACTTTCTCTTCCATAAATTTCTTTCTGGCTTCGAATTTCTCTTCATCGTGATCACGGATAATGTATTGAAGTTTTGCTTCAGCAATATCTGCATTAATATCCATTAAATGATAAAAACCTTCAAAACCTTTCGTAGTAGAAGGAGTTTCGTTGACAGGAAGCATTTGTGCAAATTCAGATGCCAGTAAAGCGGCATTAATCATTTTTCCGTAAGCATAACCAGGGTGAACACTCAATCCGTGAATTTTCACTACCGCTCCGGCTGCATTAAAATTCTCATATTCCAGTTCTCCTACCTCTCCACCATCCATTGTATAAGCGAATTCTGCTCCAAATTTTGCTACATCAAATTTGTGTGCTCCTCTCCCAATTTCTTCGTCTGGAGTGAATCCTACAGCAATTCTTCCATGTTTAATTTCCGGGTGAGCAATAAGATATTCTGCCGCCGTAACAATTTCTGCACAACCAGCTTTATCGTCGGCTCCTAAAAGAGTATTTCCATCAGTCGTAATTAAAGTCTGACCAACATATTTCTTCAAACTTTCGAATCTTGAAGGAGATAAAGTGAAATTTGTTTCTTTATTTAAAACCAAATCTTCACCCTGATAGTTTTCCCAAATCTGAGGTTTTACATCTTCACCACTGAAATCCGGTGAAGTATCGTAATGGGAAATAAACCCGATGGTCGGTAGATTATCATTCTCCAAATTTGAAGGAACATATCCCATAATATATCCATGCTCATCAATAGAAACATCTTCCAGACCGATTTTTTTCAATTCTTCTGTAATATAATTGGCAATATCCAATTGTCTTTTGGTAGAAGGGGTTGTTTCGCTTTCCGCATCGCTTGTGGAATATATTTTTACATAGCTGATAAAACGGTTCAGCAGTTTTTCTCTCCACATTGAGTTGAATTCCATTGTACTCATTTTTGATTTTTAAATTTTAACAAAGTTAGCAATTCTCAATGTCCGAACAGATTATTGTTATCCAATAAATTTCATTGATTTTATGAATACAAAATAAAACGCTGACAATCAATTAAATGAATTAACAATCTCTATTCCGATTTAAATAGTTTAGTTTTATTATATTTGAGAAAATCAAAAGTAAAATGTTTCTTACCGAATGTCCGAGAGACGCCATGCAGGGTTGGGACGAATTTATACCCACCAGTAAAAAAATAGATTACATCAACTCGCTGATGGAAGTGGGTTTTGATGTGCTCGATTGTGTGAGTTTTGTATCTCCGAAAGCCATCCCGCAAATGGCAGATTCTGCCGAAGTTGCCGAAAATATAGACAAATCTTTATCTAACACCAAAGTTTCTGCTATTATTGGCAATTACAGAGGTGCAGAAAAGGCTTTAAAACATCAGTCTGTAGATATTTTAGGATTTCCTTTTTCTATTTCTGAAACTTTTCAGCATCGCAATACCAACAAAAATCAAGAAGAAGCTTTTGATGATATTGTAAAAATTCTTGAACTCACAAAATCTGAAAACAGAGAATTTAATCTCTATTTCTCCATGGCATTTGGAAATCCTTACGGAGAAATGTGGAAATGGGAAGATGTAGATTTTTGGGCTCAGAGATTTTCGGAAATCGGAATTAAAAATATTTTACTCTCGGATACTACCGGAGTAGCAACAGCCGAAAAAATAAGTTTATTATTCGAAAAAATTCCTTCTAAATATCCCGAAATAGATTTTGGAGCCCATTTCCATAACAGATACGAAGATTCTTATTCTAAATTAAAAGCTGCCTACGACAAAGGTAGCAGAAGATTCGATTCTGCCATAAAAGGAATTGGCGGCTGTCCAATGGCAAAAGATGATTTAGTAGGAAATATGCCAACAGAACAGGTAATTAATTTTATGAGTGTAGAGAAGGTAAATCATAAGCTTAATTTACTGAATTTTGAAAGCTCATATAATAAAGCAAAAGATATTTTTCATTTTTAAAAAAAAGAATAGTTTTTGTAATATTACTGAGTGAAAGTTGATATTCAACAAATAAGAACTGTAAAAATTATTTTCTAAAATCATTAAATTTAAAAAAATGACTTCAAAAATAACCTACATAGGAGATTTAAGATGTTCTGCAGAACATTTACAATCCGGAACAATTATAGAAAGCGATGCACCTACGGATAATCATGGAAAAGGTGAAAAATTTTCTCCCACCGACCTTTGTGCAACTTCTTTAGCCGAATGTGCTCTTACAACTATTGCTATTTTAGGAAAAGATAAAGGAATTAATATTGAAGGAGCCTATTGTAATCTTCAGAAAATAATGGCTGCAAACCCCCGAAGAATAACAGAAATCGTATGTAATTTTGTGTTTTCTGACCAATATTCTAAAGAGGAAAAAGCTTTTATTGAAGAAACAGCCCATAACTGCCCTGTTGCCAAAAGTCTTCATCCAGATTTGGTACAGACGATGGTTTTTATTTATCAATAAATAATTACCACAGATTTCTGATTTTTTTAAACTCACTCCTCTCTGGTTATAATTACTTATTCTTTCTCAATAGGATTAAA
Source organism: Chryseobacterium sp. RR2-3-20 (assembly GCF_017808115.1). NCBI lineage: Bacteria > Pseudomonadati > Bacteroidota > Flavobacteriia > Flavobacteriales > Weeksellaceae > Chryseobacterium > Chryseobacterium sp. RR2-3-20. Next base: position 53,050 of record NZ_JADQBD010000014.1, read on the forward strand.
AGGTCTTGCTGGAACTTTTGGTATAATCTCTTGTCCGTCAGCTGTTATAGCTTTTGATTTTACAAAGAATCCAGGATTATCGTGATAAGTTTTCTCAAGTCTGAAAAAATCATCTCGGCTGATATTCTTAATCGATTTTTCTTTTCGCCAATATATTTCTATTGGCTTTTTTGTAATAGCAACTGCCTCAAAGCTATATTCTTTATTTTTATCTTCAATTTTTAAAATAAGTCCAGGTAAATTACCAAAAATAAAAGGACCATCGTAGATAGGTATTGAGGTAGTATACCAAGCATTATACTCTCTCCCCTTGTAAGAAAGAGTTGCTTTATTACAACTGTATCCCAAAATATTTTCAGAGCCTTCTATAAGTTTCCAATTCATTTTTGGGATATTTTCTTCATATTGATATACATCGCGAAAACGCTCTTGAATAGATATAGTTCTATTACTAAAATTCTTCAATACATTTTTTCCAAACACGGTATGGTATCTAGAGTACTCGTTGAACTCTTTTGCTCCAATACTGTTTTGCTTGCTGAATAAATTTTCTAAAGAGTCTCTTTTTACTAAAATTAAATCTGTAAACTTAGAATATTTGCTATTAATAGCCAATAGTGCATGTGTTGAAGATGTAAGAGATGGATTATTTATGTCTTTTATATAACTTACTTTAAAGAAAATATTAATATCTGATAATCCCAATGAATCTGCACTGTAGGGAGAAGACAACATTCTAAAATTACTTGGCATTTCAAAACTTTGTGCAAATATTGAAATAGACAAAAAATGAAATAATAAAATAAGTTTTTTCATTTGTAAAATAATTATTTATGAATATCCGTAATTTATCATAACTTTTGTATATTTGTAGTAATCAAACAATTAGATATGAATTTATTCAGTTTTTCAGCACATTTTGGGACAGA
>NZ_JADQBD010000150.1:0-1366 GCF_017808115.1 Chryseobacterium sp. RR2-3-20
AATTTTGAATCCATAAGAAGGTTTTTTTGTTGTCAACCTCAAAGATACTTTGAGTTACTTTAATTCCTTCTTATTTTTTTATTTAGGACGCTATTGAAATGAAATGATTGAAATTATTCGGATTGAATTAGTGATTTTCATTATCTTGTAAGTGCCAAGTTTTATCTTCATCATATTTGAAGGTTTCTAAAATGCTTTCGTCCTCAAAAAATATTTTTATATCATCTAATTCTGTAATTTGAAACTTCAAAATATTCTGTGTTTTTAAATAATCTGTTTTCTTACACCAATTTTTGAAATCATCTTCATATTCTATTTCATTTTCATAATCTTGAAAAACGGGACATTCAAAAGAAGAGTTTATAAAAATATCATTTTTATATAACCTCCAAACAGGATTAACCCATAAAACTAAAACTTCTTTCTCAGTTTTTAAATCAAAGCAAAACGAATTTGTTGCAAGAAAAAAATCAGATTTGATATTTCTTAAATTTTCAATTTTTTCTTTCACGACTGTAGTTTGGATAAAATTACGGCTAACGGAAAAAGTATTTGCGAAGTGCGGGCTTTCGAAGAATCAAAGATTCAAGAAAGAACAGACTGAGCAAATTGCTTTTTCGTATTGCTAACTTACAAAAAATAGTAATATGAAAAGCAAGTTGCGACTAAAAAAGTGGAGTAGTTCAACTTAAACTTTAACCCCGCATTTTGCAAATACAATGTAATCTGCAGTTGTTTTTCGGCGTTTTTTTGTAGATTCTAACAGCTAACTTCAATGTTTTCACGCAATTTCCATAATATTCTCAATTTGTTTTTTGAAGTATATTCACGAAAAATTGCAAATTTTATTCATTTTTGAAAAATTTTTGGTCAAATATTATTCATTTTTAGCGTTTTCCTTAAGCATCAATTTTTCCATACAGAATTTTGAAAATTTTTAAAATCTTGTGCGTAAAGTTTGTCAAATATGCGTTCCAATTGTAATGAAATTTTTTTTGAAATCAATTGGAGAACTTCAATTTCAATGATTCTTTTTCGTTAGAATTTTATTCAAATTATTCAGTTTTTTTGCGCAATTTTTTTTTTCAATATTTTAGGCTTTCCATTTGTTAATTTCGCATATAGAATTTTCCTTTTCTCAATAATTTTTAAGATTATTTTTCAAGATTTAAGTGTCAAAAATAGAGCAGAATTTTAAGACTTTTTCATTAAAGACTCTCATTAAATATTTTACAGAAAATATTCATTTTCAGGATTTTGCGCAATGTTTGTATTATCCTGAAATAGTTGACACATTTTTCAGTTATTTTGTTTTGTTAAAGTTATCAATTTTTTGTCGTTTGTAAGATTTATATTTTACATTTTC
>NZ_JADQBD010000151.1:0-1338 GCF_017808115.1 Chryseobacterium sp. RR2-3-20
TGTATTATCCTGAAATAGTTGACACATTTTTCAGTTATTTTGTTTTGTTAAAGTTATCAATTTTTTGTCGTTTGTAAGATTTATATTTTACATTTTCTTTGATATGCACTTTTGCAGGTGTTTGAAAGTTGAGTGAAAAGTGCAATCGATGGTTGTTGTATAGGTTTACGGCTTGCTGTGTCATTTTCTGAGCGGTTTTCAAATCGGGTAGGGTTTCTTTGAGTCCGTATTCGTACTTCAAAGTTCTGTTCATTCGCTCTGCAACGGCGTTTTCATAAGGATCAGAGTTTTGTGTATTGCTTAAAATAATATCATTTTTTAGAGTATATCGTTCAAATTCTGGACTACAATATTGTATTCCTCTGTCTGAATGATGAATAATTTTCCTATTGGGGAAACATCTTGCTTTTAAAGCCATTTTAAGAGCATTTACAACGAGTTCTGTTCTCATATGATTACTGATGTTAAAGCCAACGATTTTCTTCGAATACGCATCAGTAACGAGTGCTAAATACGCATAATCGTTTTGAAGCTTTACATACGTTATATCACTCACCCAAACTTGTTCGGATTGCGTGATTTCTGTTTCCAAAATTCTATTAGGATTCTTGAAAAACCTGTGCTTAGAATTGGTTGTTGTAGTGAAGTTTTTAGATTTTTTCACTAGCATTGCGTTCCATTTTAACAGCTTAAAGAAGCGGTCTCTTCCCATTTTTATGCCATGCTGATGAAAGAAAGAAGAAAGTTCTTTAAAGACTTTTAAAGTTCCATATTTGGGTTGAAGTTTGCGTATTTTGCGAACTTCTGATAGGATTAATTCATACTTCTGAGAATGTATTTCCAAGTGTTTCATCCGCTTGTAATAGCCTTGACGAGTAATCCCAAAGACTTCGGCTAACCATTGTTTTTTGAACGGTTTCTCTTCTTTTTCTCGAGTTCTTTTATTAAGTCTTTGGGTAAATGCTTTTTTGAGATTTCCTTTCCTACAATTTCCTCAAAATCAAGGATGAGATCCTGCTGAAAGTCTTTCACAAACTCCAGTTCTTGGATTTTTTCCTTTAGTTTTTTAATCTCTTGATCTTTGCTCATACCGATAGATTTTTGATTAAAGGTAGCTAATTTTTTGACCCAATAATCAATCGTGGATCTGGATATTCCATAAGTTTTAGCAGCGTGATTGATAGAAATCTGTCCGTTGGTTACCTTTTGGACAATTTGGAGTTTGATTTGAAAAGGCAATTTTTGATAGGTATATTTTGGACACCTATTGAATTTTTCTTGTTCCATAGTTTGACAATATTTAATGAATTTTTTGTCAACCTATTTCAGGAATATGCA
>NZ_JADQBD010000152.1:0-1300 GCF_017808115.1 Chryseobacterium sp. RR2-3-20
TTTCGGTTGCAGTAGCCCGCACCTCGCATTCTATGACAAAATCCAAATAAAAACTGTTAAAAATTCTATTTTTTTTCATGAGGCAAACGCGTAAGTATCCACGTAAGGAGTTCCTCTTTTGACCACCGCAAAAACCCTGCTGATTAATTTGCACCTCACGTTGTTTAAAGCAAGCATTCCGTTCTTTCCCTCCAACTTCTTCCGGTCGTAGTATTCACGCATCTGCGCATCGATGGTGATGGACTTCATGGCGCACATCTGCAGCAGCGACTTCATCTTTTTGTCCGCCAAATGGTTAACTTTCGTTCTTCCCTTAATGCTCGATCCCGAACTGTACTCGAAGGGCGCAACGCCCGAATAACACGCAAACTTCCGCCAGTTTTCAAAAGTCGTAAATCCCTTGGTCGCGATGATGAAGTACACGCTGGTTTTCTCGCCCACACCCGGAACCGAACGGATGAGTGTCTGTTGTCTGCTCAGCTCCTGATTGGATTTGATGATCGTCCTTATTTTGTCCTCAATCTTCTTTATTGCCCTTTTGATGGCATTTACCAAGGAGTCATTAATTGCCGAAATCTCCTTGAAGACCTCCTTACTAATGAACCTGGAGCTCTCTTTCGAGCTTTCCATCAGAAGCAGGGATTTCATCGCTTTTTCCCGTTCCCCATGCAACAGTTTTAGTTTCTGGATGTCGAGGTCCGTCAAAGTAACAAGTTTCAATTTATCGATGTTTCTCAGGCTATAGAAGGCGATATCCTTTGCGTCCGCCTTGTCGCTCTTGCCACGCGAGATCCCTTTGGAACGCTTGATTTCCAATGCGTCAACCACCCACAAATCCAGTCCCAATTCCGTAAGTGTATGGATCAGGTGGTTGCTGTAAACGCCGGTGTTTTCGCAGCAGAATAAAAGTTGGGAGCCATCCGTATCTTGCCTCATCAGGCGTTTTACAAAAGCTTTGATGGCCTTCGGAGTGTTCTCGATGACCAGGTGTTCGGAACTCAAAGTTTGACCGTGCAGGAGGTTGATGTCCAGCTTTAATTTTGAGACGTCGATACCGATGTGGAATGAATACTTTTTCATAACTTTGGGTTTAGGATAAAACAAAATGTTGAACTTCTTTAGAGCCTTTATTAGACCTGTATGTCTATCATTCTATTTGAAGCGTTCAACGGATTCAGGGAGAAGGCAGAGGACTAATGCGAGGTATAGTTCTAAAAACTAACAAAGCCCATAGTTCACCTCTGCTCTCCTTTGAATAAATTTAACTATTTTTACAGAAAACAAAGTAAAGGCAAAGCCC
>NZ_JADQBD010000153.1:0-1213 GCF_017808115.1 Chryseobacterium sp. RR2-3-20
TATTAATTTAGTCAGCGGAAAACATTTTTTGCTTCGTGCAGTTTTTAGTAGAAATTTTAGGTGTAAAAGCCCGCACTTCAGCAATACGTTTCCCGTTATGCGACATTTTATGAAAACACCGCTCCTAACACTATTTCTAACAATTTTATCATTGAATTTGTTTTCTCAAATTCATATAACAAGTGACAGTCAAAAAAACGCTATTGAATTTTTTGACAAATTCTATAAACAAAGAAAATTTGAAAAAAAAGTAAAAAAAGTTAGACAAAAAAACAATCAAATAGTCTATGTTGTTGATGGAATAAGATTTAAGGTAAACTTTCCCGAAAATTTGGAAGAAAAATATATTGAAGTCTTAAAATCAAAATTAATAAATCCAAAGGATTTTTATTTGGGCACTGAATTCAAAATATTGCACTTAGAAGAGTTAAAATTTGAAGAATTAAATTCTAATACAAAAAGATTTCGGATTTGGGTATTACCTAAACTTACAACCAATCCTTTAACAAATCGCATAAATCCTTCAGAATTTTATTTTGAACTCCAAAGTAAGAATGATTTTATTAATCTAACTAATTATCTAAAAAATGCGCATTTAACTTTCTTTCAATTTTCAACAATAATTATTTAAAAAAACGTCGCATAACATAGTATTTGCAAAAGGCGGGGCTGAATCTATAAAACCACTACCTGATGCATTTAGTCGCAACTTGCTTTTCATATTACTTTTTTTTGTAATTTGGTAATCTGAAAAAGCAATTTGCTTCGTTCGGTCGAAATTGAACTTTTCGTTTAATTTAGCCCGCCCTTCGCAAATACTTTTTCCGTTATGTGATATGGCATCAAAAATCACGCTCCGAAATAAACTCCACGATTTTGAGTGAGTAAAAAAGAAACTGAATCCAGACCAAAAATGCGTGAAAACAAGGTCTGAATTCATTTTCAAACATGACTGACTGAATAAAATTCGGACTTGACTTAAACAACTGATTTCTGACACCATATCACTAACGGAAAATGTGCGTGAAAACAATTTAACGCGTCAAAATCACTCTGGTGAAAAAATTCTGTGTGAAAAAACTTACTGAAAATAAAAATTCTGAATGAAAATCCCACGCAAAATCTTTCCGAAAAAATTTTTGAATTTTAGCGTTCTGAAATTTTAACTGTGTGAATAAATTCGCGCTTGACTTTTAAAAATAACGCTGAATTT
>NZ_JADQBD010000154.1:0-1206 GCF_017808115.1 Chryseobacterium sp. RR2-3-20
CCCGCACTTCGCCAATACTTTTTCCGTTACCTGCAATTTCATCAAAACAGCGTCTATGAAAGAAATTTTCAGAATTTTAATAACATCATTCTTTTTAATTTCTTGTGCTTCAAGTTCTAAAACTGAGAATGGAAACTACACAGAAAAAATTGACAACTTAAATATAAATTATACAGTAAGAGGAAAAGGTCCAATTATGCTTATTGGACATCCAAGTTCGGGGAAAATCGGTTACGAAATGACTTTAAAACCACTTGAAGAAAAATTTACAATGGTTTATTATGACTCTCGTGGAACAGGAAAATCTGAAACACCAAAAAAAATTGAAGATTACACTCCTGCAAATTCCGTAAAAGAAATTGAATTGTTAAGAGAAAAACTTGGTGCAAAAAAGATTTGGTTATTTGGACATTCAGACCAAAGTGCAATTGCTTTGCAATACGCAGTAGAATACCCCAATAATGTTTCGGGAATAATTTTATCGGGAACAAGTTATACAGGAAGCCAAAACGAATCTATTGAAAGAAGAAGAATTTCTGAAAACAAAAGGATAAAAGAATCTACATGGTTTGCTAAAGTTATTGAAGATTGGGATTACATGAACGCAAACAATACAACTGTTGACAAAAATGGGAATGACATTTCAACCGCAAGAACAAAATGGTGGACTTATAATGAAGAAACTGCTCAAAAAGTTATTCCAGTTGTGAAAGAAATTACAAAAGCAGGACGAAGAAAACCAATCGGAAATAATTACTATCAAGAAACACCCGAAGAACGCCAAAAATATTTGGAATTTCAGAAAAAATTTAAGGATTTAAAAACAAAAATTTTGATAATTAACGGAAAATATGATACAAACAATTTGCCTGAATTTACAACTGAATTGCATTTCCGTTTACCTAACTCAAAATTGGTTATTATTGACAATGCAGGTCATTTTCCTTGGATTGAACAGCGCGAACAAACATTTAACGAAATAAATAAATGGCTTCGTGACTAAAGAAACTGCAGGTAACATTGTATTTGCAAAAGGCGGGGTTGAATATATAATAGAAAAACCCGATGCATTCAGTCGCAACTTGCTTTTCATATTGTATTTTTTTGTAATTTAACAATCTGAAAAAGCAATTTGCTTCGTTCAGGCGAAATTGAACTTGCAGTTAAATTTAGCCCGCCCTTCGCAAATACTTTTTCCGTTGTGCG
>NZ_JADQBD010000155.1:0-1140 GCF_017808115.1 Chryseobacterium sp. RR2-3-20
CCGTTATCGGCAATTTTTCCACGCAACAACCAAGAAAAAAAAAGTAATGAAAAGATATTTTTTGTTTTTCATAATTATTTTTCAAACAACAGCTTTGTTTGGACAAATATCAAACACTAAAAAGGACGGCATTGATTGTAAAAATGAATTAAATGAAGGCAACACTTTAGCAGAATCGAATATCAAAGGAAAAGTTTTATCGTATAAATCAACTGTTCATGAAGTAGTATCAAATTCAGATAAACTAATTTACAAAACTGACTTAAAACGAAATCACGTTCACGAGACTTTCTTTTTTGATAATAATGGAAATGTCCAAGAAGTAATGGCTCAGTATTTATATCAAACTAACTCACCTATTGAAGATCAATTGATAAAAAGAGTTTACAAATTTGACAGTAATGGAAAGAAAATTGAAGAAGCGACGTATTCAATAAAAGATACAATTAATACATTACTAAGAAAGGAAATATATGTTTTTGATTCATTTGGAAGTAAAAATGAAGTAATAAAATATGAGAAAAATGATATAAAGACTAGAGTTATAAGAAAAAAAGAAAAAAATGCTGTAATCGAATATCAATATGATTCAAATGGTAAGTTACTTGATGATTTTATTTCTCTAAAATATGATAATAGGGGTAATGAAATAGAACGGATTAATTTAAATTCAAAAACAAAAAAAGCGAAAAGTATTGAGATTAAAAATTATAATTCCAATAATAATGAAATTAGCTATAGTTATGAAGGACCCATTGGAAAATTTAAATGTGAGAAAAAGTTTGATTTAAATAATAATATTATAGAAAAGAAATGTACTTCAAAATCTGGAACTAAGTATGATCGTTATGATTATGTTTATGATAACTATTGTAATTGGATTCAAAAAATTGAAACGATTGATGGTAAACTTGATAACGTCACTTTACGAGTTTATGAATACCGTTAAATATTGGCTACAAATAAAACTGCCGATAACATAGTATTGGCAAAATGCGGGGTTAATGTCTGGAATTGAAAATCCTGCAACTTTCTGCCGCCGCTATTTTTCCATTCCACATATTTTTTGTAGTTTAGTTTCATGGAAAAAATATCGGCTCAGCTTGGTCGAAAATTGAACTAAAGTTTCCTTTTCTCCCG
>NZ_JADQBD010000156.1:0-1069 GCF_017808115.1 Chryseobacterium sp. RR2-3-20
CTAGGTCTTGACTATTCCGTCAGTCTTCAGTAAGTACGGCACTCCGTCCCCTTTTTAGTGTGAGCAAGTATGGGAATATTAACCCATTGTCCATCCACTACCCCTTTCGGGTGCGCGTTAGGTCCCGACTAACCCTCAGCTGATTAGCATGGCTGAGGAAACCTTAGTCTTTCGGTGAGGGGGTTTCTCGCCCCCTTTATCGTTACTTATGCCTACATTTTCTTTTCTGTCCGCTCCACAATACCTCACGATACTGCTTCGGCGCAAACAGAATGCTCCCCTACCAGATATAATAAATTATAAATCCATAGCTTCGGTAATATGCTTATGCCCGATTATTATCCATGCCGGACCGCTCGACTAGTGAGCTGTTACGCACTCTTTAAATGAATGGCTGCTTCCAAGCCAACATCCTAGCTGTCAATGCAGTCCAACCGCGTTGCTTCAACTTAGCATATATTTGGGGACCTTAGCTGTTGGTCTGGGTTCTTTCCCTCTCGGACATGGACCTTAGCACCCATGCCCTCACTGCCGCAGAACATTTATTAGCATTCGGAGTTTGTCAGGAATTGGTAGGATTTGACTCCCCCGCATCCAATCAGTAGCTCTACCTCTAATAAACTCATTTGCGACGCTGCACCTAAATGCATTTCGGGGAGTACGAGCTATCTCCCAGTTTGATTGGCCTTTCACCCCTACCCACAGGTCATCCGAAGACTTTTCAACGTCAACCGGTTCGGTCCTCCACTTTGTGTTACCAAAGCTTCAACCTGCCCATGGGTAGATCACAAGGTTTCGCGTCTAATCCTACTAACTATGCGCCCTATTCAGACTCGCTTTCGCTCCGGCTCCGGACCTGAAGTCCTTAACCTCGCTAGTAAAATTAACTCGTAGGCTCATTATGCAAAAGGCACGCCGTCACACCTTATTGGTGCTCCGACCGCTTGTAGGCGTACGGTTTCAGGTTCTATTTCACCCTTCTATTCGAAGTGCTTTTCACCTTTCCTTCACAGTACTTGTTCACTATCGGTCTTTCAGGAGTATTTAGCCTTGGAGGATGGTCCCCCCA
>NZ_JADQBD010000157.1:0-1058 GCF_017808115.1 Chryseobacterium sp. RR2-3-20
CCGTTAGGCGACATTTTACAAAAATTCTGCATTAAAATCAAAATTTGAAATATTTTACTTATCTTTGACGTTAGCAACGTTAAAAGTATGATTGTAAATTTTGGAAATAAAGAAACCGAAAAAATATGGAAGGGAATTATTTCCAAAAAACTTCCAAGAGAAATTCAGGAAGTTGCAAGGCGAAAGTTAAAAATGATAAATAATTCAATTGATGTAAATGACTTAAGAATTCCGCCAGCAAATCGACTTGAAAAACTAAAAGGAGATTTAAAAGAATTCTATAGCATAAGGATTAACAATCAATGGAGAGTTGTTTTTAAATGGGAAAATGGCAATGCTTTTGAGGTTGAAATTATGGACTATCATTAAAATTATAAAAATGGAAAAATTAAGAAATATAACACCTGGAGAAATTTTATTAGAAGAATTTTTAATTCCTCTTGAAATTTCACAGTATAGATTATCAAAAGATTTAGAAATTCCGCAAACAAGAGTTTCTGAAATTATCAAAGGAAACAGAAGAATTTCCGCAGATACAGCTGTAAGACTTAGTGCTTATTTTGGTAATTCTGCGAAATTTTGGCTCGGACTTCAAGATGATTATGATATTGAAAATGAAATGAACGAAAAATCAAATGAGGTAAAAAGAATTATACGGATAAGGAAAGATAAAGAAAAAAACGTCGCCTAACACGGCATTGGCAAAAACGGGCTTGAATATCCAAATTGAAAATTTGAATATTCTTCGCCGCCAATTGCTTTTCGTTTCAACTTTTTTTGTAATTTAGCTTCCACAAAAAAGCATTGGCTTATACTCCACAAAATTAAATTCTTCAAATTCTTTTTTGCCCGTATTCGCCAATACTTTTTCCGTTAGGCGACATTTTACACAAATCAAAGTAAATTAATGGAAAAAAAGATAAAATTACTCTTAGGAATTTTAAGTTTATTATTCTTAATTGCATGTCCTGCTTCTCATTTTCATGACTACTCATATGTTGGAAATAATGAAAAGGAAATATTAAATGGAGAGCAATTGAATGATAGAATTTTATCTC
>NZ_JADQBD010000158.1:0-1023 GCF_017808115.1 Chryseobacterium sp. RR2-3-20
GATACTTACGCGTTTGCCTCATGAAAAAAAATAGAATTTTTAACAGTTTTTATTTGGATTTTGTCATAGAATGCGAGGTGCGGGCTACTGCAACCGAAAATGGAGAGGAGAACCAATCTCTAGCAAAAACTTTTTCCATTTTTTAAAATTACGAAAAAACTAAAAAATGGAAAAGTTTTTGCGGGTATTTTATAGAATATTTCTGAGATTTACTTCAACCCCGCATCTTGCAAAACCCATGTTATCTGCCGTTTTTTTTATTGTTTTTCATTGTCCTAGAGTTCAAAAACCTTTGATAAATGCGACGGATAATTCTCAAGGTCTTTCTCAATTTCTGCGTTTTTGAAAATGTCAAAACAATTGTAACTGTCAATAATATCATAACCACAAAAACGATAATTACTTGTTATCGGCAAGAAAATATCTGATAAATCCTTACCTTCAAATAATTTATATTCAGGATTTCCGAATGCTTCTTTTGGGGCATTCCAAGTTGCACTAATCATAAATTTTTTTCCATACATATTCCCGCCTGTTCCGTATTGTTTTGTCAAGTCTTCTCTTGTTCTTCCGTCACCACTCAAAAAAGATTTGGTAAAAAGTCCTCTGTTAAATACTTCGTCAACATATTTTTTATAAATCCAAGGTGCGCCAAACCAATTAATTGGTGTTTGTAGAATTACAATCTCTGCATCTAAATGTTTTTTTTCTTCTTCCTCAATATTATATCCATTTTCTACTTTTGTTTCAATAACTTCAAATCCTTTTGATTTAAAGAAATCTCTTGCTTTTTCGGCAAATGCATCGTTAAGTTTTCCTTCTGTCCAATTTGGATAGGTTAAATGTGTATTAATTATTAAAACTTTTTTCATAAATTTTTTCGATTAACTTTCGTTGTTTTTAAGGGTATATTTGTTTAAAATGGCAGATAACGGGAAACGTATTGCTGAAGTGCGGGCTTTTACACCTGAAATTTCTACTAAAAACTGCACGAAGCAAAAAATGTTTTCCGCTGACTAAATT
>NZ_JADQBD010000159.1:0-992 GCF_017808115.1 Chryseobacterium sp. RR2-3-20
ATTGAATTTTTCTTGTTCCATAGTTTGACAATATTTAATGAATTTTTTGTCAACCTATTTCAGGAATATGCACGATATAAGGTTGCAGATAACGGGAAACGGCTTTATGCAGGTGGGAATTTTTAGCACTGAAGCTGATTAGAATTCCCACTGCTCAAATATACAAAAATGTTCATTTGAATTCCTTCAGCCCCACTTGCATAAAACCGATGTTAGCTGTAGTTTTTTCTTTTAATTCTTTTGTTATAAGTACTTGTCCTGCTTTTCGTTCTGCTTTCCAAAATTGTCGCTTTAGAAATTTTCTTAAATGTTTTGCCTATTCTGTGGCAACAGTTAATTGACCTTTTCTTTTGTGTGACATTTTGTATTCCCTTTTTTAAATTCTTGTGTTTAGTTTATTACTTTCTCAAAACATACACTATTCTCAACTTCTGCATATTGTCCATAATTCTTGATAATACAAAAATTGTTTTTCTTGTATAAACTTATCGCCTCTATCATTTTGTCTCCTGTCTCCAAAACACATTTTTTATAACCCAATTCTTTCGCCCAAACTTGTAATTCTGTTAGAATTTTTCCTGCTATTCCTTTTCCACGTTTTTCAATGGGAACAAACATTCTTTTAATTTCCATAATGCCTTCTTCATATTCTTTCATTGCTCCACAACCAACTGGTTGGTCAGAATCATAAGCAACAACAACATTTTTGAGTAGGTCAATTTTATTGTATTGAGCAAAAAAATCATTCGTCTCACCATTTTTAATTGCCAAATCTTTGTCAAGTTCAAAAACTAATTTTTGAAAATCTAAATTGTCAGAATTTGTTCGCTTTATACTATACATTTTTCAATATTTTCTTCCTTTATGTAAGGTTCTGTCATGTACCAAAATAGGTTGACCTTTTTTGGGTTAAAAATTATTTCAAATATAGTTCAATTTTAGATTTTTCCGGGAATAAAATGTGGAAAAATTTCCTGGGCTTTTCCTTTCGG
>NZ_JADQBD010000015.1:0-52924 GCF_017808115.1 Chryseobacterium sp. RR2-3-20
AGTATTCAGGCAATAATAACTTGAGTAGGTCTTCTGTTTTCATCCTCTGCAAAAATATCAATTTTTAATATTAATCCCCAACTTTTGTTACTGATCCATGTAAACACCTGATATTATTGATTGTAAACCACCCCGTATTATATGTAAACCACCCCGTCAAAATTTTATCAAATTTTGCCACCCCTCCAAAGGAGGGGAATTTTAAAACAAACTCTCATCCACAAAATTCGGCAAGGTCACTTTCAGATTGGGTTCTGCTTCCATGGCACGTTGGATGGCGAAAATAGCACCTTCATTTCTTGCCCAGCTTCGTCGGGAGATACCGTTGTTCACATCCCAAAAGAGCATCGATTTTAAACGTCTGTCGGCATCATTGCTACCATCCAAAAGCATCCCGAAACCACCATTGATAACCTCGCCCCAGCCAACGCCACCTCCATTGTGGATACTCACCCAGGTTGCTCCGCGGAAACTGTCGCCGATGACGTTCTGGATTGCCATATCTGCCGTAAATCTGGAGCCGTCATAGATATTGGAAGTCTCACGGTACGGCGAATCTGTCCCCGAAACATCGTGATGGTCTCTACCCAAAACCACTGCCCCTATTTCTCCGTTTGCAATGGCTTTGTTGAAGGCTTCTGCAATTTTCATTCGACCTTCTGCATCGGCATAGAGAATTCTCGCCTGCGAGCCAACTACTAATTTGTTTTCCTGAGCCCCTTTAATCCATTGGATGTTGTCTTTCATCTGCTGTTGAATTTCTTCGGGCGAAGTTTTAATCATTTCCTCTAAAACTTGGCAGGCGATGTCATCGGTTTTTTGCAAATCTTCCGGTTTTCCGCTTGTACACACCCAACGGAAAGGGCCGAAACCATAATCAAAGCACATTGGTCCCATAATATCCTGAACATAAGATGGATATTTGAATTCTCTTCCCAAGCTCGGATTGGGGTTCATTACATCAGCTCCGGCTCGCGAGGCTTCTAACAAAAACGCATTTCCGTAATCGAAGAAATAGGTTCCTTTTACGGTATGTTTGTTGATGGCTGCAGCGTGTCTTCTCAACGTTTCCTGAACTTTTTCTTTGAATAATTCAGGATTTTCTGCCATCATTGTATTCGATTCTTCAAAACTTTGCCCAACCGGATAATAACCGCCCGCCCAAGGATTGTGAAGCGAGGTTTGGTCTGAACCGATGTCAATTCTCAAATTTTCTTCATCAAATTTTTCCCAGACTTCAACAATATTTCCGAGATAAGCTAACGAAACGGTTTCTTTATTTTCTCGAGCTTTTCTTACTCTTGCTACCAATTCATCCAGATTTTCGTGGATTTCGTTCACCCATTTCTGGTCGTGACGGATTTTGGTGATTTTCGGATTCACTTCTGCAATCACCGTTACACAACCTGCAATATTACCGGCTTTTGGCTGAGCTCCGGACATTCCGCCCAGACCAGAAGTTACAAATAATCCGCCTTTTGGTTCTTTATTGATTTTTCTGAAAGCGTTGAGAACCGTAATCGTCGTTCCGTGAACAATTCCCTGCGGACCGATGTACATATAACTTCCCGCCGTCATTTGCCCGTACTGAGTCACCCCCAACGCATTGAATTTTTCCCAATCATCCGGTTTGGAATAATTCGGGATCATCATGCCGTTGGTTACAACCACTCTTGGAGCATCTTTATGGGAAGGAAACAAGCCCATCGGATGACCGGAATACATCGTCAAAGTCTGTTCGTCTGTCATTTCAGAGAGATATTTCATCGTCAGAAGATACTGTGCCCAGTTGCTGAAAACTGCGCCGTTTCCGCCATAGGTAATCAGCTCGTGCGGATGTTGTGCTACGGCATAATCCAGATTATTTTGGATCATCAGCATAATGGCTTTCGCCTGTTCAGATTTTCCAGGATACTCTGCAATATCTCTGGCTTTCATCTCGTAATCCGGGCGGAAGCGGTACATATAGATTCTTCCGTATTGTTCCAATTCTTCCCGGAATTCCGGCAACAATTCTGCATGAAATTTTAGATCAAAATACCGTAAAGCATTTTTAAGCGCAAGTTTTTTCTCTTCTTCCGTTAAAATCTCTTTACGTTTAGGAGCGTGGTTGATGCTGTTATCGTATGGTTTTGGCTGAGGTAATTGAGAGGGAATCCCTTGTTGTATTTGCTCTTTAAAAGTCATGATATTGGGTAATCTTCTTTAATTTAAGGTTGAAATTACAATTGAAAAATCAAGTTTTAAAGATATAAAGAAAAATTTACCCGTGAAACAGACTGCAATAGATGTTCAGAGTAAGAAATGAAAAATATTTTGAGATTATTTGCGTGTTTTTAGGATAAATTTCATTGAAACTATTAAAAAAACAAAGCAAGTTGTTTATATTTGGCACTTCACAATAAGGAGATAAAATCTTTGTAATATTTGCAGGTTATGGAAGAAAAATTTATTGTTTATTATGCCGGAAACAGAAAAGGACCTTTTACAATTGAAGAATTAAAGCAATTTAAAATACAGAGATATGATCTTATTTGGCAGGAAAATACTTCTACCTGGATTGAAGCCCATAAAGTTGAAGCTCTGAAAAGTCTTTTTGATGATTTTTTACCCGCTCCAAGAAAAGAAAATTTGCCAGAAGTTGATAAAAAAGTAATGTACAGCAATTCCAATATCGGTAATATTGAATTTCTTTCTAACCGTACTGTAAAAATCTACTATCCCAATTATATTGTGCATTATCGTTATGCAAGCTTTATAGAAAGGCTGTTAGCGAGAATTATTGATATTTTCATCATTATTATTCCTGCTGCAATTATTCCTATTTTACCGGCTTGGCTGTACTTCTCTCTCATGCATTGCAGTACAGACCAACAGACTTTGGGACAAAAAGTTTTCAATATTAAACTGGAAAGTGCAGACGGAAAAAAAGTAACTTTCGGACAGTCTACCGGTAGATTTTTTGCCAATATACTTAATGCTCTTACTTTTCTTATTGGATATCTAATGTTTTTCTTCAACAGTAAAAATCAGTGCTTACACGATATGCTTGCGGATACCATTGTAGTCTCTGAAATTGGGAGGGAAAAGAGATAACAAGAATATAAATATCATGTTATCAGGCTTTATCGTGCTTCACCCAAATTAAATGATCTGTATTATATCCTAACTTTTGGGCTTTTGCAATAAATCTCTGTTTGAAACTTTCGGGAATTTCGGTGGTTCGAGATAAAATCCAAATGTATTTTGTATTATTTCCTACCACTAAAGCATATTGATAATTTTCGTCGATATCAATAACATTGTATCCAGACCAAATAGGTTTAAAAAACGAAACTTTAAACCTTGCTTCGGATTTATCATTAACAAATTTTGCTTCTCCTATAGATTCTTTCCATTGTTTTTTCACATAATCGTAGCCACGATTCTGAACTTTAATGGTTCCATCCGGATTTAGAGAATAAGAAGCGGTAACATTATCCAGATTTTTCTCGAATTTATAATCGAATCTCGCAATTTCGTACCATTTGCCGAGATATTGATCGGAATTAAAATTGTTAACAGCTACAGCTCCCTTGGGAATTCCTACTGAACAAGAATTCAGAATCACAAATCCTAAAACACCTAAAGAAATCGGAATGGCAATTTTTTTAAAGCTTTTCATAATATTTTGTTTATGATATATGAAAACTCAAAAACAATGCCCAAAATAGCCTTTTACAACTGATTACGATATAAAAATTTTAGAATTTTTACGCAAAAACTTTCAGAAACTGATCTTTAAAGCTTCCTGAAATTTCAATCTCTGTTTGATCGGAAAGTGTTGCGGTTCCGCTTTTGTGATACGATTTCACAAAATTGGTATTGATGATATGAGAACGGTGAACCCTTACGAAAGGCTTTTCCAGCAAATCATCAAAATGCTTCAGAAAGCGGCACACCATTTTCCTGGAACCGTCCGTAAGATAGACCTGAGTGAAGTTTCCATCTGCCTGAAGTCTCATAATATCTTCCGTTTTAACCACATCAAAACCTTGGAGAGTTGGCAGAATCAGCTGTTGCTTTTCGGGCTTTAATTTTAGATTTTCGAGGAGAATTTTATTTCGGTTGAGTTCTTCTTTATTCTGAATGCTGTCTGCTGCTTTATTTACCGCCAAAATCAGCTCCTGAATGTCTATCGGTTTTAAAATATAATAGCTCGCAGATTTGTTTAAAGCCTGAAGAGAATACTGTGAAAATGCGGTAATGAAAATAGTTTCATAGGAGAAATCTTTGGTAGCTTCCAATACGTCAAAAGCATTTCCGTAAGGCATTTCAACATCAAGAAAAACCAGTTGCGGCTGTTTTTGGGCAATCATGGGAACAGCTTCTTTAATATTTTCCGCTTCACCCAAAATTTCAATCTGCGGACAGTATTTTGCGAGATAACTCCGGAGAACTTCTCTTGCAATAAGTTCGTCATCTACAATTACGGCTTTTATTTTCATTCTGTAGTTTTGATTTAAAGTTCAACCTTTTAAATTAAAATCTAGTTTGATAATTTATAAGTTATTTCAACAAAAACGCCTTGTGAATCTATCTTATCCGTGATTTTGCATTCTATATTTTGTTTGTACAAATCATTCAGCAAGGCAATCCTTTCAAGTGTATTTTTCATTCCGCGGCCTTTTCGGGTTTTCTGATGTTCGGTTTTTTGTTTTTTGCTTTCTTCAATGCCGATTCCGTTGTCTTCAATGGTAATTTTCAGGCTTTCTGAAGATTTTTCGAATTTTAATTTTAAAAAACCTTTAGTTGTTCGGTATCTTAAGCCGTGCCAAACTGCATTTTCCAGAAAAGGCTGCACCAGCATTCCGGGAACTTTCAGGTTTTGAGTGTTTAAATTTTCATCAACTTCAATTTCGTAATCAAATTTGTCGGCGAAGCGGGTTTTTTCTAAAGCTAAGTAATTTTCCAGCAAATCTAATTCCTGCTGAAAAGGAATAAAATCATCCGCAGAATTTTCCATCACGCCACGCATCAGTTTTGAAAATTTGGTTAAATATTGGTTGGCTTCCATCTCATTATTCGTTGCTATAAAATGGTTTACGGAGTTTAAGCTGTTAAATATAAAATGCGGATTCATCTCACGGCGAAGCGACTGTAAAGCAATTTTTTTGTTTTTAATCTGAACTTTTTTCAAGGTCCTGAAAATGAAAAAGATTAAGCCTATTAAAATAATTAAAGCACCCATTAAACTGTAATTGAATAGATTTTTTTTGCGGATAAGCTCGTCTTTTAATTTTTTTTCCTGCTCAAGCTGTTCAATTTTCTGCTCGGTATCTTCCAGAATTTTTTCATCTACCAGACTTTTGTCTTTAGAGACCAGGGCGGGTAATTTCCCCAGAAAATCTCGGTATAAACCTATGGATTCATCAATATTTTTAGAAACCTGATACAAGCTGTCGAGCTTTTTTACACTTTTCTGAGCTTCCAGAGTGTGACCTTTTTCAAGGGCAATTCCGTAAGATTTTTTCAATAAATTAATAGCTTCTTTAGGGTCATCTTTCTTGATGTAAATATCTGCAAGCTCCTGAATTTGCTCAACCTGCTTTTTTGAATTTTCTTTTACGAAGTCTTCTTTTAAAACCTTTTTTTTGACTTCAATTGCTTTGTCAAAATTTTTATTTTCAACGTAAAGGTCTGCTAATTTCTGATTAATCGCTATTGCCTGCAAGGGGGCTTCCTCTTTAGAGATTTTATAGGCTGTATTAAGGTTTTCTTCTGCCTTAGGAACATTATTCTGTTCAATATTTATGTCTGCCATCTGGCTGTATCCTGCAGCAAGATCTTCTTTATTATTCTCTTTTTCGCTGATGACAAGATTGTTCTTTATTGCCAAAGCTTTTTGCACGGTTGAAGGAGCAGAAACTCTGGATGCATCATTAGAATTCATCGTTTTCGCTGCTTTGGAATATCCAATTTTTGATGCAGTTTCGTAATTGGACACGGCATCTTTAAGCTTATTCTGGCTTTCCTGGGATTGGGCGAGCTTTCTCGTGGCTTTTTCTAAATTCTTTTTGTCATTGATCTTTTCGTAAAGGTTTTTCGACTTTAAAAAATACTCTTCACTTTTGGCAAAATTTCCGTTTTTCAGATAAGTTTCTGCAATATTATAGTAAGAATCGGCTTCTGCAGATTCGTCTTTAGAATCCACTGCTTTTTTGAGCTTTGAAGATTCTGCCACAATTTCTTTTGTGTTCGCACTCTGCGAATAGAGACAACCCACAGAAAATAAAAAAGAAAACAGCAAAAAAGTCCTGAACAAATTCATAAAACAAAGATATACATATAATTGATGTGCAGAAAATGATTCACCAAGTGAAAAGTTTGCTTCACCAAGTTTAAGGCAATATGCTTTTGGTAAGCCACTAAGTTTGCTTCATAATTTAAAAATTAATCGTTATGAAAAATCATTTTTACAACATCAAAACTCAAATTTTAATTGTTTTAGTTCTCTTTGTTTCAACAATTTTGATTAAATCACAAATATCTGGAAATCAAGTTTATAAAAACCAAAATTCTTATCAGAACAACCGAGTACAAATTTCAGACTCAAAAAACATTTATACAACCGATTCTACAATGGTAATAAATGTGAATGTACTACTCAATAAAAAAGCAGATTTTTTAAAAATTACATTAGGGTTGAGTGAAGAAGCTGAATCTCCTAAAAAAGCAATTGAAAAAATTAATGTACGAATACAAAATTTTATCAGAAAACTTAGTCTTCTAGGTATCAAAAAAGAAAATTTCTTTGTTGATTTTATTGCGCAGACAAAAGTGTATGATGTGAGTCTTTCCGACGATAAAAAACTAATCAGTGAAAAAATAAAAGGATTTGAAATTAAAAAAAATATCATTATTACAATTTCTAATCATTCTGAAATTGAAAAAATAATTTCCTATGCATCAGATTATCAAATTTATGACATTATAAAAGTGGATTACATGAATGATGATTTAGAAAAAATTCATCAGGAATTACTATATGAAGCAAACAAAATTGCCAACAGAAAAAAAGAGGAGTATTTAAAAAGCTATAAAAAAGAAATTATTGGAAATCCAACTATGAATTACAGTTTAAACTATATTTTTCCTGCATCGCAATATCAACAATACTCTGCATATGAAAGCTCTGATTTTGATTTGATGAGAGGATATTACAATAATGATTTGATGATTAAAAAAATGGAACGCAAAAGTAAAACTTTTTACTATGAAGGAATACCTTACAACGGTTTTGATAAGATAATTAACAATCAAGATCCTGAAATCGGAATACAATATATTATGAATATAAGTGTTAAATACGATTTTAAAAAGAATCGTTAAAATATTAAAACTGAAACTAAAAAACCGTCTTGAAATACTCTTCAAAACGGTTTTTTACAATATTTAATCTAAATTTTATAAACCTGCCACCAAATCTTTCCACTCCTGAAGTTCAGGAACACCAGGTTTTCTTTTTCCGAAAAGCTGAACGATAAATTCTCCATCTTTATTAAAGACCTCAACTGCAGTAACTTCTCCATCTTCAGTAGGTTTTTTCACAATCCACGCTTCTGCAATTTTGGTAACGTCCAGATGAAGATTAAAATCCGGATCCATCACGTTAAACCATTGCTGATGCCATAGAGTTTTTTTCACATTTCCTGTATGAATCTGTATAATTCCTCTGTTTCCTACAAAAACCATGATAGGAAACTGTTTTTCTGAAGCATCTTCAAGCAGATTAACCACTTTAGAAGGCTCTATTTTTATGGCAAAACCTTCAGGAGCCAGTCTTAAAGCCTGTGTTCTGCTTACTCCGAATTTTCTGGTCATCATAAAGAAATCATGGGTATCTTTAAGGTTTGTCCAAGCATTTTGGAATCCTTCTTTATCAATTTCAGAATCGGCTTTTTCAGGAGCTTTTGGTGCAACAGATTCAAATTCTGGCTTAATATTTTGATCTTCTGCTGAAAACTGTTCTACCAAAGCTTGAAAAGCTTCTTCATTGCTATCTTTTGTAAGGTAAATTTTATGCAATGCCAAACCATCTTTCCCGAAAAACTGAATGCTCTTTTTATCTCCTTCTACAACTGCAACTGCAAATTTCCAGTGATTAAGGAAAATTCTAAGATCAATATCCTCACCCACAAAAAGCTGAGCATGAGGGCTGCTGAAATCACCATTCTGGTAAATTCCTTTTCTTTCGTGCACACATTCGTCATTTCTCGTGAGTGCCATTACTTTTCCTAATTTTTCTACTTCTGTTAAGATATTGGCAAATTCCGACTTCAATACCGTAACTCCTTCACCTACATTGGTTAACAGTAATTCTGCTTCGCTTACCCCAAGCTGATCTGCTGCATTTCTTATTCTTACATGTGGGTTTTCTGCTTTTAGAGCTTCCCATTTTTCTTTCAGTTCGTTTACTAATGTGCTCATTTTTAATTATTTATTTATGGTTAAAACTGTGTATTTTCTTTTAATAAATTCTTCTCCGGTTTTGCTTTTTATTTCTTCTTCTTTTTCGGAGATTTTCATTCGTTTGAAATGGCTTTCAGAAATCAACTGTTCCATTTCATCATTATTGTAAAGCTTAAAATTATAGGGCGTAAAAGGTAATTTCTCCATGAAATTTCTTTGCCCAAATGTGAGAACAAATGTTCCGTTATCTTTAAGGATTCTGTAAATTCCGTTTAAAAAATTCACTGGATTTTTCCAGAAGTAAACAGTGTTTACGGTAAAAATTTTGTCGAAAGTTTTATCCTCAAACGGAAGTATTTCTCCTTCATATAAAACAAATTCAGCCTTATCTTGAAATTTTGTATTATTTTTTTCTGCTTCAATATGCATTGTTTCAGAAATATCAATACCTATATATCGTAGATTTTCTGCTCTCGCCAAAAGGTTTTCTACGTGTCTGCCATTGCCATGTCCGATTTCCAGAATATGGTTGCCATCTTCAACCGACAAAGCTTTTATGCTTTCTAACGTCATCCCAAGATTGGTTTCATTCATCATTTCTCCAATCTCAATACCTTTCTCACCTTGCGGATTTGCAAGATTCTGTGCCAATATTTTCAGTTCGTTCTGTTCCATTTATCCAAAAACAATCATTGGGTTATCATTTACGGGATGTTTGCAAATTGTACAAGGGAAATGATATGCTGCCGAAATATTTTCTTCGGTAAAAACTTCCTTTGGTGTTCCGTATTTTGCAACTTTCCCTCCTTTCATCAGCAAAATTTTATCTGCAAACTGGGCTGCAAGATTCAGATCATGAAGCACCACTATGGCAGAATTCGCTTTTTGAGTAAATTTTTTAATGATCTCTAATGCTCTGTACTGATGCTTAATGTCTAAATTATTAAGAGGTTCATCCAAAAAAACCAATTTGTGAGCGATTTCATTTTTCATCTGTGCCATAACTCTCGAAATATGCACCCGTTGCTTTTCCCCTCCCGACAAAGAATTATAATCTCTCTCTTTTAAATGAATAATTTCCGTTTCCAGCATCAATTCATTTACTGCTTCTACATCATTTTTGTGCGGTTGAGCATCAAAATAAGGATAGCGTCCCATCATCACCACATCTTTTACCTGTAAAGGAATTTCGGCAGAGTTATGCTGGGAGAATTTAGACTTATGTTTTGAAATTTCTCTCAAATCCCAATCGGCAATCGGCTTATTTTTGAATATAATTTTGTCTTTTTCTGCTTTCATTTCATTGGCAAGAATACTGAGAAGACTAGACTTCCCTGCTCCGTTTGGACCTACTATGGCTAAAAATTCTCCATATTCTACCGAGACGTTTACCGCATTGAGAATATGAAAATCTTTGTGCTTGTAATTAATATGATCTGCCTTAATCATTACAGTGTTTTTCTGAATTTAATTAAAATAGCAATGAAAACAGGACCTCCCATTAATGCCGTTAAAATTCCTATTGGCAATTCTGACGGGGCAACTATGCTTCTGCTTATTGTATCTGCCGACAAAAGCAATATACTTCCAAAAACTGCCGATAACGGAAGTATGAAAACATAATTAGATTTAAATAAAAGCCTAAGAATATAAGGGACAATTAAACCTACAAAGCCAATTGTTCCTGAAAACGCTACACAAGTTCCTATCATGAGTGCTGTGGTAAGAACTATTTGCTTTTTCAGTCTTTCTACATTAATACCCAAATGTTCTGCATCTTTTTCGCCCAACATCATTGCATTCAAAGCCTTTCCTTTCGGTAATAAAATGAGATAGGAAACTATAAGAACAACAGTAAGGATGAGATTTTTCGTCCATGTTGCTGCTGCAAGACTTCCCATATTCCAAAAAGTAAGATCTCTCAGCTGCTCATCTTTGGCGATATAAATTAAGAATCCAGTAATAGAGAATCCTATTGCGGTAATGGCAACTCCACTTAGTAACATCATTACAACATTGGTTTTTCCTTCACTAGTAGAAATCCTATACACAAGAAGCATTGCTAATAACGCTCCCACAAATGCAGAAATTCCTACTAGAGAAAACTGTACTGCTTCCGGCAAATATTCTTTAAAATAACTGCCTAAAACAATTGCTATTGCTGCAAGTAATGTTGCTCCGGAGGTTAACCCTATTAAATCTCCGGTTGCCAAAGGATTTTTGAACATTCCCTGAAGACTTGTTCCAGATACCGCAAGAAGGCTTCCCACCAAAACAGCCATCACAATTCTGGCACTTCTCACTTCCCAAATTACATATCGGTCGCTTAAAGAGACATCTGTACTACCCGACAATATTTTTTGCAGAATGATGAATGGTGAATTTTCTCCGAAATCGTAAACACCAATATTAAGAGAGCCTATTGCCAGTAAAACCAGCAATAGAAAACTCAAAAAGAGATAAAAATATAATTTACTTTGTGCTTTCAACTAAAAGTTTGTTTAATGCTACCGCTGCTTCACCTAATCTTGGTCCGAATGACGAAACCAAACCACCGTCCATTGCAATAATTTTCTTATTCTTACCGGCATTTGTCTGCAAAACTCCCGGCATTTTCAGCACTCCTTCATTTCCGCCTGCACCTTGCAAACCAGAAGAAAAGAAGAACAATACATCCGGATTGGCTTTTACAACAGCTTCAGGTGTAAGAGGTTTAAAATCCTCAAAATCTTTTACTGCATTTTCTCCGCCTGCAATTTCTATTAATGAAGCCATAGGAGTATTTTTACCAGAAACCATCATCATATTTCCTCTTGCATAAATAGAGAGCACTCTAGGCTTTTTTGCAATGGGCTGAATCTGTTTTAAATCTGCATCTATTTTATCATTAAGTTTTTGATAATCTGTATTTCCTAATGCTTTTGCTACTTCTTCAATCAGCTTTTTGGTTCCGTCTACCGTATATTCCTGTTTAAAAAGTTCTGTTTTAATTCCGGAAGATTTCATTTTACCTAAAAGTTCAGGATTAATGTCTTTATCTGAAGCCAGAATTAAAGTTGGATTTACTGCCATAATTGGCTCAATTGTCATAGATCTTACGTGTCCTAAATCTTTGGAAGTAGATTTCAGCGATTCGGGATAGGTACTGGTAACATCGTTTCCTACAATTTCATTTTCGTGTCCCAGAGCACTTACAATTTCTGTAATTCCGCCACTTAGAGAAACAATTTTCTGATTAGATTTCGGAGTTTCCGAAGCAATTTCTGTTTTATTTTCTGCCTGATTCTGATTTTCTTTTTTACAAGAATAAACTACAGCCAAAAGAGAGGCTGCAAGAATTATTTTTTTCATTTTTACTATATTTTTATAAAGGTTGATATTCGAATTGAGGATAACCGCGTTCTCCCAAAGTATTGGTTATTCGTGTAAATTTTAATTTAAAATAAAATCCGTCTGCATCTTTTATAACATAAAAACGATCTCCATACACTTCCAGACCATTGGCTCCTACAGGATTCCTCCAGTTTCCGCCAATAACTCTCTGGTCGTTATAAACCAGTTTGGAAGGATCTATATTTTCTGCCTTAAAATTATTATACGCTTCTGTTCCCGATGTCTGTGCTGCTACTTTAACTTCATAAGCTCCAACTCCACCAACATTATTATTTAAAACAAAATCTGCATATACATAACTTCCTGCATTGGAAATTATATTGGTAAATACTGTGAAACACAAATCCCACTGTTTCTTCTCCGGCTGAATAAAAACTTCTTTA
Source organism: Chryseobacterium sp. RR2-3-20 (assembly GCF_017808115.1). Classification (NCBI taxonomy): domain Bacteria; kingdom Pseudomonadati; phylum Bacteroidota; class Flavobacteriia; order Flavobacteriales; family Weeksellaceae; genus Chryseobacterium; species Chryseobacterium sp. RR2-3-20. The sequence goes on from NZ_JADQBD010000015.1 coordinate 12,228, forward strand.
TCCTTTGTAAGACTTACAAAATTGTAATTATATGAAGGATTTTTTTCTACCAGCAATTCTTTATGAGTTGTATCATTCAGTTTGGCATATTTTATTTTGTACCCCGAAGAATTTCTTACAACCTGAACTTTCATCCAACCTCGGGAATCTCCACCAGTAGCTACAGAACCAACTGCAACGCTTCCAGTGTAAATTTCTTTACCCATATTTACAAGATAAACAGCATTTTGTCCTTCGTTTTCTTTTATACTTTCTATTGCTGTATAGCCCGTTGGGAAATTTCCTTTTACATCATCTATATAATGTTCGTTATCCGGATTGAAACTTCCTACCTGAACCAGTTGCATTAAAGCAGAAACATCCGACTGAGTAACAAGATCAATATTATTGGCACCTTCAATTTTAGCTGCCGCCATCATTATGGATGAGTTGAGGATTACTTTAAAATCGTTTCCGGTATATAAAGCAAGATCCCAATCGGTACGTTTGGTAAGAATTTCTTTTCCTTTGCTTAAATCGAACCATATTTGGTTAGGCTGCGTTGCTCCTCCAACATGCGGACTTACAACAGAACCCTGAACCGGTGCAACAGGCACAGGATCTTCATTATCATTTATGCAGGAATGAGAAATAAAGGACGTTCCCAAAATGAACGCAAACAGTATTTTTTTCATATCTAAATTTTATTTTTCTTGTTGATGTATAATCTTACAGATTTCTATGCTTCAAAATTTAAAACTGATAATTGAGTCTCGCGAAATAGCTTCTTCCATAGAATAAATTTTGTGATCCTGTTCCGGAATTGTGTGCACCACCGGAAATCACCGTATTTCTTACATCAGAAACATCAAAAATGTTTTTAACGCCAAGACTTACCTCTAAATGATTATTAAAAAATGGCTGACTCACCGTAAAATTCATCATATTAAATGCCCCTATTTCTCCCAAAACATACTCTGGTGTTTGACCAGGATTTTCTAATGCTTTCTGCGTAAACTGTTTTTGCACACCTGTATATTTATAGTAGAGCGCGAAAAGCGTTTTCACTTTTGGAAGGGTATAATTTGCAGAGAAATTGGCTTCTGTATAAAATTTGTAATTTTCTGGTGAATTCATATTGCCCGTTGTAAGACTTTGTGAAATCCCCATCACTGAAACCCCACCATTGAATGAAAGCTGATCTTTTCTCACACTGAAACCTCCTCCAAAAAGCAAAGAATTATAATTATTGACATTCAGAAATGTATATTTTAGCGGACTGTTGCTTACAATAACACTTTCAATTCTGTCTTTCACATCCAGATACATTGCCGAAATACTGATATTGGTTCTCCATGCATTGGTTTTAGAATTGCTGAAATCATAAAACAAACCTAAAGAATAGCCCGTTTCCGGTTTAAGATTTTCATTTCCTCTGATGTCGTGGTTGTTATCTACTACAAAAGTGTAGAGTTCATCGTAGACAGGAAATCTGTTTGACGACCCAAAAACAGCCCTAAAATCTGATTTTTCTGATGGATTAAATCTTGCCGTAAAAGAATAATTATATTGAGAATCGAATTTATCACTCAATGCTAATCTTACGCCGGGACGAAAGGAAATTTGGTTGTTTACTTTCCATTCAGCAGAAAGAAAATTGGCATAATTAAAAATAGATCTGTTGATATTAATCCCGTTGTTGTTAAATGCAAATGTTTCAGATCCGGCAAAACCACTGGTACGATCTAATTCGTAACCCAACTGAAAATCTATTTTTTCGTTATCCAGAAAATTACTGAACATTCCTCTTGAATAGAATACCTTAGATTCATAGAATAATTTTTTATCTTCTTCAGACAACGTTTTTCTGTTGGGAATATCGTAAACAAAGTCCTGAGATTTTCGTTCCTGACTCTGATATGAAAAATCTCCCAAATAATTAATTCTAGAACCTATTTTTGTCTGAATATTAAACTGATGAATCCATCTTGTAGTAAAATAATTCCTATCGTTTGCAATATAGGTACGGTTACCATTTCCTAAAGGTAAATCTTCAATTACGCGGTTATAAAAGTTAATATTTTCGTTGAGAAAATTCGATTTTAAAAAGAATGAAGTATTATTTTTAGAATATCTTACGGCTGCATTAGCTGTAATCTGGTCTTTTGGCAACCAATTATAACCTCTTTTTTTATCATTATTATCGCTAAAATATTTGTAACCCTCTAGTTCGCCCTTATATCCCTGAAAATCATTACGGTTGACATCTGCTGTAAGAGACCAGTTTTCTGAGATCCTGAAACCCAGATTAAGGTTCTGAATATGGCGACCGTTTCCTTTTTTATACCAATCATAATCTTTACCAACAGTTTCCTCCTGCAATGAAACCAAGGCAGAAACTTTTTTAGAATAATTTTTCTTGGTGATAATATTAATAACTCCCGCAACAGCATTATTACCGTACTCTACACCCATCGCCCCTTTTACGATTTCAATTCTTTCGATGTTGTTTACGTTAATTTTACTTAAGTCAACCTGATTTCCCATACCCTGATCGCTTACTACAGGAATATTGTCGATTAAAACTTTAGTGTAAGCTCCTCCAAGTCCCATGATTTTAGCATTAGAATCTCCACTTCCACTATTAGGCTCAATAAGGATATTAAGATTCTGGCTTAAAACTTCAGATGCGGTTGTTGCAGCCATATTTTTAATCTGTTGTGCATCAATCACTTCAACTTTATAAATTGATTTATTAATAGACTGCTGCTTATACTGACCGGTGATAACCACCTCATCTATTTTTGAGAACTGCAAAGAGTCTTTATTCTGAGCTTTTATCCAAAAAACAGCAGACAATAAACCAACAGACAATACCTTCCTATTCATTACCTAAATAATTTTCAGCAAATATATAATTTTATTTAGAATGAATAAAAATTAATTATTACTTTTGTGGAATAATTCTAAATAAATTTAAATAATATATTATGAAAACAAAGCTACTTTTAGCAGCAGGACTTATTTTAGGCATTCAGCAGGTAAACTTTGCACAGACAGATGCCAATGGTTACACCACAGTAAATATGTCTATGGGCAATGGTTACCAAAACAGAGTATTTTTCGATTTATCTTCTAATACAAGCATTTCGCAGGCAGCAGATACTTGGGATATTGCATTTTACAGAAATAATGCAATGGATAAAGGAATAAAAATTAACGATGCCAAAAATGTAACCGTTTATCAGACTTCTGCTACTCCTTCGTCTTTCGATACGGTATTACCTTCGCAAAAATCTTCTTGGGGAAGTCCTATTTATAACCCAGATCAAACAACAAGGATTCAGGACGGGGTTTTCGATTCTGCAACACTAATTCCTGCATGGAATTTGAATTTTGGCTGGGGAACCTACGACGTGGCAACTCATAAAGTATTGGGACAGGTGGTTTTTGTACTCGATTATGGTAATGAAAATTATTATAAATTCTTCATCAACGAATTTTCTGGGGGATATACATTTAAGTATGCCCAGTGGAATGGTACTTCTTGGAATGCAACCCAAACCAAAACACTAGCCAATGGTACAGATGATGCTTTCTTCAATTACTTTTCCTTTGCAACAGGTGATAAAGTGAATAATCTGGAGCCACAGAAAACCAATTGGGATTTTATGTTCACCAGATACTACACAAATTATACTTATCCGGGTGGAGCAATGATGTATAAAATGGCGGGAGTTATTCAGAATCCAAGTATCTCAATAGCAAAAGTACAGCCAGAAACACAAGCTACTTCAACAGCAACATTACCTGCTTCGACATCTTTTTCAAATATTATTACCAGTGTTGGTCATTCTTGGAAACCTGCTTCTGGAGCACCTTACTCTGATGTTGTATATTATGTAAAACAGGGATCAGACTATTACAGAATGTATTTTATTACAAACGAAGGCACTGCTACGGGAAATATGTATTTCAAATATAAAAATATTACTTCTACATTAGGTGTAAAAGAAATTGGTAAAGCAGCAAACTTCGGAATTTATCCAAATCCTACAACCGCTGACAAAAAAGTAACTGTTCTCTTTGATGTAAAAGAAAAATCTGACAGCAAAGGAAATATTGAAGTATTCGATATGAATGGCAGAAAAGTTTACAGTTCCGAACTTACCAACAATACAGGCTTTTATAAGCAGGATATCAGTTTATCTCATCTTACATCAGGAAATTATTTAGTTAAAATTACTTATGCAGGAAAAACCGAAACCAAAAAACTGATTGTTAAGTAACATCATCTCTTACACAAATAACAAACTCTTAATATTAGTACTTTCTATTTTTTCTAAGAAAGGCAGATTCAAACCACTGAATCTGCCTTTTGCTTTTAATAGATTTTAAATCCTTTATACACCTGTGTACTTTCTTCTAGAATTGAAGAAATATTTTTTCTGAAATCCACGAGATGCTCAACACTGTCATGAATATGATGATGTTCTTTGCTTTCCCAAAGCTCAATAAGGAAAAAAGTTCCTTTATTTACAGAATCTTCAATTAAATCATACTGAATACATCCACTTTCTTTTCTTGTTGCATATACCAGTTTCTGAAAAAGCTCAACAGCTTCCATCAAATGATTTTCTTTAATTCTGAAAAGTGCAACGATATGTAAATTCATATTTTATTTTTTTCGAATATAAATGTATAAAAATTTTCCTCTGAAAAGAGGGCTTAAATAATTAATTCAGCCAAAATTCAAAACTGTAATCTGTTTCATCAATGTGAGTATTTGATGGTTTCGATAAAAAAATCACTAACTTTGAAGTTCAATTTTTAGAAATGGAGAATTTAGTTCAGGATACAACCGTTCAGAAACCGAAATGGATTAGAGTAAAACTTCCTACCGGTAAAAATTACCGAGAACTTAGAACTTTAGTAGATAAGTATAAACTCAATACCATTTGCCAGAGCGGAAGCTGTCCTAATATGGGAGAATGTTGGGGTGAAGGTACAGCAACTTTTATGATATTAGGAAATATCTGTACCAGAAGCTGTGGATTTTGCGGTGTAAAAACGGGAAAACCTCTTGATGTAAATTGGGATGAGCCCGAAAAAGTGGCGAGATCCATCAAACTCATGAAAATAAAACATGCTGTTTTAACTTCCGTAGACAGAGACGATTTAAAAGACATGGGTTCTATTCTCTGGGCAGAAACTGTAAATGCTGTAAGAAGAATTTCTCCAGGAACTACAATGGAAACTCTTATACCAGATTTCCAAGGAATTACAAAACATATCGACAGACTTGTGGATGTGGCACCCGAAGTAATTTCCCATAACATGGAAACGGTTAAAAGATTAACACGCGAAGTGAGAATCCAAGCTAAATATGAAAGAAGTCTGGAGGTTTTAAGATATTTGAAAGAAGCTGGACAAAGACGTACCAAAACCGGAGTTATGCTTGGTTTAGGAGAAACAAAAGATGAAGTTTTTCAGACCATTGAAGATATTAGAAATGCCAATGTAGATGTAATTACGCTTGGGCAATATCTGCAGCCAACCAAAAAGCATCTTCCTGTAAAAAAATTCATCACTCCTGAAGAATTTGATGAGTTTGGGGATTTTGCAAGAAATTTAGGTTTCAGACATGTAGAAAGTTCTCCACTCGTAAGAAGTTCTTATCACGCAGAAAAACATATACATTAAAACTTAAAAATCGCTTCTTTTTCTTTAATGAAGCGATTTTTTTATAAATATATTTCCTAATCCAACTAAACCTCTACTCTACTCAAATGTTTCTTTTTGAATGCAGATGGAGTTTCTCCAATATATTTTTTAAATAATTTATTGAAATAAGAAAGACTTTCAAAACCCACATGAAAGCAGACATATGTTATAGATTCATTCTGAAGAAGCAGTAATTTTGCCTGATTGATTCTGTAATTATTTACAAAATCTGTAAACGTCATGTTCGTTTGTTTCTTGAAATAACGACAAAAAGCAGGTATACTGAGATTTACGTCTTCTGCAATTACATTTACATTGGGATTTTTATCATAATTTTCATGAATATAATCATAAATAGTTCCCATTCTGATTTTATCATTAAAGAACCATTTCACTCTTGTATCTTCTGTATTCAATTCTTTACAATCATAACTTTTAGACAGAATTTGTAAAATTTCTATTAAACTCATAAAAGAGTTAAAAGAATCTTCATTTTTAATTTGAAGAAGCTTTTTTACAACCATTTCTTTGGTTTCTCCGAAGAATGATAAACCGAGATAAGAACGTTCCAACAATTCTTTAATACCTTGAAATTCTGGAACAGGCATTATTACTTCATGAAAAAAATTTTCTCTCATCTGTAAAACAAGCTGCTTGCATTCGGTCTGAATTTTATAATCGAAATTGAGATGCGGAACATTAGAACCAATCAGCAACAGATCACTTTCTTCAAAATCAGAAATATTTTTTCCGACATGCCGAATTCCTTTCGATGCTTCCACATAAACCAATTCTATTTCGGGATGATAATGCCAGAAGAAACAATCCTTCAAAGAAGGCGAAAATAATTTAAAAGATTGATTATCTTCAAAACAAATTTCTTCTTTCTGAATTTTCATTTTGTTCTCATTTGATTAATATTATATTCAAAAATAATTAAAAAAGTTAATACAGAGCAAACAATTATCATTTCAGTTAAAGTGAGAATAATAAATTCTTTAGAATTTTGCATCTTAAAAAGTAAAATATCATTTTTACTAAAAAAATAGGTTTTAAAACATTTTCAGATGCAGATTGATAAAAGAATAATTCCGCTCGCAATTGGCGGTTTGGGAATAGGTACGACAGAATTTACCATTATGGGACTGTTACCCGATGTAGCAAAAAGTCTGCATATAACGATTCCGGAAGCAGGTCATCTCATTTCTGCTTATGCTTTTGGAGTAGTTGTTGGTGCACCGCTATTAATAGGATATTCGGTAAAACATCCTCCGAAAAAGGTTTTAATAGCACTTATGATTATTTTTACATTATTCAATGCTTTATCTGCGATTGCTCCGGATTACGGAACGATGATGGTTATCCGATTTTTATCAGGACTTCCACACGGTGCATTTTTTGGGGTAGGAACCGTTGTTGCAACAAGAATGGCAGCCAAGGGCAAAGAAGCTTTCAATATTTCTCTAATGTTTACAGGCCTTACTATTGCCAATTTGGCAATGGTTCCTTTGGTTACCTATATTGGGCACGAATTTCACTGGCGGTGGTATTTTGCTATCGTTGCCGTAATTGGGCTTTTCACTTTATTATTCCTTAAATTATGGTTGCCCGCGATGGATGCGAATCAGGACACCCATTTCAAAAAAGAAATTAAGTTTCTTCAGAGAAAGCAGACATGGTTCGTTCTTGCCATTACGGCGATAGGTTTTGGTGGTCTTTTTACATGGTTCAGTTATATAACGCCTTTAATGACGGTCGTTTCAGGAATTTCTCAAAGCAATATGGCGTATGTAATGATTCTTGCCGGTGCAGGTATGGTAGTTGGAAATCTTGTCGGCGGTTATTTATCGGATCGATTAAGTCCGGAAAAAACATGCATTATTCTTCTCGCATTAATGATGACAGCTTTATTAGGAGTGTTTTTATTTTCAAAATATCAAAACCTTTCTTTAGTTCTTACATTTATCTGTGGTACACTATCCATGTCTGTTGCACCTCCTATTAATATCATGATGATGAAGACTGCTCCAAATAGTGAAATGATGGCGGCTGCTTTTATGCAGGCTGCTTTTAATATCGCCAATGCAATGGGAGCATTTTTGGGCGGAATCCCTTTAGATCAGGGTTTTTCTTACAACTACGCGTCTTTAGTAGGTGTTTTTATGACATTAATTGGATTGATGATCAGTATAAGATACTTTTACAAATACAGCTCTCAGAAGTCATTAGAAGAGAACGTAATGATGTAATTTCATTGGTTTTAATATAAAAAAACAACAGCCGATTCAATATCTGAATCGGCTGATTTATGATGTATGAAGAAATATTAGAAACCTTTAATTTAACTCTGAACTTCATTACCGTTTTGGCACCAAAACAGAGCATTATAAAGGTTTTCTCTAGGAAAAGATTTGAATTCTCCAGGCATTAAAACACTAAATATTTCCGTAAAATTTTGTATTCCGGATTTATCTGTTACAATCGCTGCACGATTCCATTTAGAAAGATTTTTTATACCCAGTAAAACATCCTGAAACCAAGCTCCTGCGGTAAAGTTTTCTAAATCTGTATCTAAATACATAAGATAATTGAGTTCATCGAACTGTTCTACTTTCTTTTTAACGCGCGGAATAACAACATTTTCGAAATCTTCTTTGGTAATCTCTCCACTTGCACAGAATGCGGCAACATTTTCTGGGGTATCATTAATAATTGTGATCATATATTTAAATTTTTATTGGTGTTTGTGTGATGAATTTATCAATAATTAAACCATATCGAAAAATTGTGACAGTTAAGGCTTAATTATTGATAAGTTTTTGAAAAATAAATTTTTATGGATCTGAAATCTAATGAACCTTTTTGGCTGATTAAAAATGGATTGATTTCTTCTTATCCGTCCTTGAAATCTGACGAAGAATGTGATGTTCTGATTATTGGAGGCGGAATTACAGGAAGTCTTATCGCCCATCAAATGATAAAAGACGGACACAAAACTATTCTCATCGATAAACGAGAAATCTGCAACGGAAGTACTTCTGCAACAACCTCCATGCTTCAATATGAAATTGATACTCCTTTATACGAATTAATGGAAATGATCGGCGAAAAAGGAGCAGTAGAAAGTTACAAAGCCTGTTCAAAATCTATAGATGAATTGGAAAAACTTACCAAAGAAATAAAATCCAGAGCAGGCTTCAAAAGAAAACAATCCCTTTATTTTGCAAGTAAAAAGAAAGATGCGGTATGGCTGGAAAAGGAATTTGAAGTCAGAAAAAAAGCAGGTTTTGAGGTTTCTTGGCTGGATAGTAAAGATGTAGAAGAAAAATTCAGTTTTCAGAATACTTATGGAGGAATTTTATCTAAACAGGGTGCAAGTATTGATGCTTTTAAATTCGCCCATGAACTCCTCAGATTTAATGAAAAGAAAGGACTTAAAATATTCGACAAAACCGAAATGAAATCGGTGAAATATCTGCGAGATTACAATTTGGCTTTAACGACAACAGGACATAACATTAAGGCAAAAAAAATAATTTATTGTGTTGGGTATGAAAGCAGTACAATGATTAAAGAGCATTTTGTAGATTTAAAAAGTACGTATGCCGTTGTGTCTGAAATAGATCAGGATAAATTTAAAAATATTGAAAGTACCTTAGTCTGGAATACCGATGATCCTTATATTTATATGCGAACTACCGACGATAACAGATTGTTGATTGGTGGTGGCGATGAAGATTTTTCTGATCCTATAAAAAGAGATTCTCTTATTGACAAAAAAGAAAAAGAAATCTTACGTGTTCTGAAAAAAATAAAACCCGATTATCCTTTTTACACCGATTTTGTCTGGACAGGAACTTTTGGCGAAACAAAAGACGGACTTCCCTACATCGGAACGCACGATAACTTTAAAAATTCTTATTTTGTTTTAGGTTTTGGCGGAAACGGAATTACTTTTTCTGTTACGGGAATGGAAATGGCTTCTGCCTATCTTAAAGATAAAAAACATCCACTTACAGAATATTTCAGATTTGGAAGATAGTTTACTTTATTATTTCATCTTGTAAATTATTGGGCACGGCAAAGCCGTGCCCAATAATTAAGAAATATTTTCTCATCAGAAACTGTAACCATTTTTCTTTGCAATTTCTTCAATAGATTTTCCTATTGCTTTTCCCAAATCATCTTGATCTGAATTACCCCGTTTTTTAACTTCAGAATTAATAAAATCTTGTCGTTTTTTAGCTAAAACTTCAATTTCTCGTTGAATTTTTTCTCTATCGGCTGATTTTTGAGAAATAATCTTTGTAATTTCAGCTTTTGTTTTTCCTTTCAGTTCCGAAGGTAAATCTTCCTCTTTGAGAGTTGAAATATAAGACTGATCTTTTTCTACCTTATCTACCAAATCCCAATGATCGTTTTTATAAGCATTTTTCTTAGATTTACTTACTGTTCTTTCTACAGCATTAGAGGCCGATAAAGATTTTGCATTCGAATCCTGCAACATCTGTTTATTTTTCATCTCATAGCCTTTGTTTCCGTAAGAAATATAAGTATCATTAAGCAAACCGTTGCACTCATAAATTTTCTCATCAAAAGGAGTTTTAATAAAGATCACTTTCTCGTTACTGTCGATATTGAAATATTTTCCTTCACCCAAAACAGCACCATTTTGCCATAATGCCTTAATTCCTTCTTCCTTTCTGCCACAGAAAATCGTATTGGTATAGATATTTTTATTTTTTGCCTGATTAACAGCATCTTTATAATTAATTCTGCCTTGGTTAAACGGTTCATTTCCGGCTATATAAATGAGTTTCATGCTTTTTTCGTTGGCATCCCAATTCAAATTTTCAGATGCATCTCGAATTACCGCTCCACAATATTCGTTTCCCCCATTGGTTTGTAAGGCGAAGAGTTTTTCCGAAATCAAATCTAAATCCTGCGTAAGCGGAGTCACCTGTCTTATGTAATTTTCGTCCTGCAATCCGTCGTTTCCATATTCATATAATGCAATTTCCACTTCGGGAGCTTTTCCGTTATACTTTAAAGTTGTTAAAGTGTTTACAATATTCCAAAGTCGGGATTTTGCCTGTTCGATAAGTCCGTCCATACTATTGGAAGTATCCAGAAGTAAAGCAACCTGAATTTTATTTTCACTATAAACTGAATGCTTTGGATGAAATGAAACATTTTTTTGAATTATTTTCGAGTCCTCAATTTTTCTACTGTTGAAATTTTTAAAAATTTCTTCTGTCCCGATAAAAACAACGGAAGTTGCAGCTAATGCTATAAATTTTATTGTGTTCATAATGATTTTTTTTATTAATATTTTTGATGAATTTGCAATTGAAACCAATATCTGAACTCCTATCGACTGTAATATTGAATCTGCATTTCTTTCGGATATTTTATCTCATAAGAAAAACTGATTTTTTCGGTAGCTCCGCTGTTTATTTTTCTATTCCAAAGAATGCTTCCTGTTTTATCATCATACAACCCATCTCCGATATTTAAAGTTTTAACGGTAATTTTCTGATTTTCACTTAGCGGAATCTGGTCTAAAATTTCGAGTTCAATATTTTCTTTAGTATTGTTTCTTACAGATATTTCGTAAGCTTCGGTTTCAAACTTATTGGAGCTGAAAGATTTTTGAGCAGTTTTGTCCTCCACTTTATTTCGTTTTACCACAATTCTTTCATCACCACCGAGAGAAATAGGAAATTCATCCTTTACATAATTACTGGTAATGTTGGTTTTCCCGATATAATTGTCTTCAAAATAAATATTTGCTTCGCCGGAAATAAGGTTTAAATTCTGCCAGTTTTTCACAAATGCCATTAAGAATACCTGATTGTTTATCTTCGGAACTGTGTGATATTTATATGTAGATTCCACATTCTTTTTATCTAAAATGACATATTGCTCTTTTTCCTGACTCAGAATTGTTTGGCTGTAATTCAATTCATACAAAATATTCATCTGACTGTCTGAAACGGTTGCTACAGGAATCTGACTAGGTGTTGCAACTTCAGCTCTCATCTGGTAAGAATTGGATATATCGGCTGCCACTTTCTTAGTATATCCCAACTTTACGTCTTCATTATTATATGCTCTATATTCTGCAACATACAATGGAGATAAAATAGGCCGGTTTTGGTTGTAAGAAGGTCTGTAAGTAGAAACAAAAAGCTTAATATTACTCCAATCCTGACCGGTTTTTTGGTAAATTTTACCTTTATAGACAATTTCTAACGGTTTTTTAGTAGATAAAGCCCTCAAATCATACGATGGAACCCAACCTGCATTAGAAACAATATAACTTAGTCCGAGATTCAGATTCATTTCATTTTCTGCAAGAATCTCAAGAATCAATTCTTTTCTGTTGGTATTTTTATGAGTCTGTTCTTCAGAAAACTGATTGTTGATTTTGGTAATACTTTCATCCAAAACAGATTTTTTTTCATTAAGTTCAAAAACCTGATTATCTATTTCCAGCATTCTTTTTCTGTAAAATTCAGTCAGTTTTATAAGCTGTTCCTGAGGCGTAGATTTATCATTGGTAGAAACTTTAAGATTATCTTGAATGATGTTTTGTTCACCATTAAGATTTTTAATCTGAATAGCAAGCAAATTTACCTGTCTTTGCAATTTTTTTCTTTCAACGTCGAGTTTTTTTTCGCTCTCTGTAAGTTCATCGTTTTTAAGATAATTGCTTTGCGGTGTAATGGATAGAAGTGTTGTTGTTTTTTCCAGATTTATTTTGTAGGTATTTTCGTCCAGATCATTAGGAAGATTAAAAATGGTAACGGTATTTCTACCTTTTTTAAGATTTACATTGGTGGTTCCAAAAACTTTGGCACCTTGCAGAAATACAGTTGCCTGTTTTACCTCAATTTCTTTTTTGATTTCCTGAGATTTCAAAAACAAAATCGCAAAAACGAGTATGAGAGAATAGATTTTCATTGTTTATTATTTAAAGTTCTAGAGTAAAATTACCCTGAAATAACAATGAATCTCTTCAGACTTGGTAAACTGCCATTTTCACTTGGTGAAATTTAAACTAAATTGAATTCTTATAACTGTTTTAAAAATATTTTCAAAAAATGAATACAATTTTTCTTAAAATGTTTTTACAAGATGATTTTTATCTATTTCAATTCTCAAAAAAAATTGAAACTAGTTGAGAAAACATACACTTAATTGAAAAAAACTTCACGACCTTTACATGCTGTAACCATTTTATAATTTTTATGAAAAATATTCTTGTTGCGATTTTCGTTGTAGGGTTTTCGGTCTTAAATGCGCAAAACTTTAAGCCATATCAGTTTTATAATAAAAAAGGAAAAGCGGTGAAAGCAGAGAAAATGATTAAAAATCTGGCAGATTACGATGTCGTTTTCTTTGGTGAATTTCATAATAATTCAATCGTACATTGGCTTCAGCTGAAAGTTACCCAAGCTTTGTACGAAAAAAAGAACAAAGAAATTACGCTGGGTGCTGAAATGTTCGAAAGGGATAATCAGCCACAGATTAACCAATATTTAGCCGGAAAAATTGATGCGAAAAACCTGAAAGATTCTGTTCGTTTATGGAATAATTACAACACCGATTACCAACCTCTTTTGAATTTTGCCAAAGATAAGAACCTGAATTTCATTGCCACCAATGTACCTAGAAAATATGCTTCCCAAACAGCCAAAGAAGGTTTAGAATCTCTCAATAAACTGTCCCAAAAAGAAAAATCTTATATCGCAGAATTGCCCATAGAAGTTAGTTTAGAAACCCCGGGGTATCCCGAAATGAAAAAAATGATGGGAGACCACGCCGAAGGAACCAAAGTAATGAATTTTATTTCTGCACAAGCTATAAAAGATGCTACAATGGCAGAATCTATCATGCGAAATTTACAGCCGGGTAAAACTTTCATTCACTTTAACGGTAATTTTCACACTAAGGAATTTGGCGGTATTTATTGGTATTTAAAAAAGAAAAATCCCAATCTTAAAATAGCGGTTATCTCAGTTTTCGAAACGGAAAACCCGGAATTAAAGACACCTGAAAAAGATTACTTCCCAACAGATTATAATTTAATTATCCCAAGTGATATGACAAAAACGTACTAAAAATTCTATAAATTTTAATTTTTTTAAAAATATTCTACTTACAAATCTGAATTTGCTCCATAATTTAAAATGAAAAAAAGCCTATTATTTTTTATTGTATTCACTACTTTTTTCCAGGCACAGAAACTATCGAGAGCTGAAATTAAGCTCATTAATGAAGGCGATATTCATTCGGCGTTACCCATTTATCAGTCTACAGACGAACTTCAGCATCAAACTTTGCTTGCAGTTTCCCAAGAAATAGATCCTTTGGATAAAAATACTGCGGTTCTCGTAGATAGAATGAAACTTGCACTACTTTCTACCGATAGCGGTGTAGGAATTGCCGCTCCACAAGTCGGAATTAACAGAAAAGTAATTTGGGTACAGCGTTTTGATAAACCTAACGAACCTTTAGAATATTTTATCAATCCAATTATCACCTGGAAATCTGAATTGCAGAATCTCGGACCGGAAGGAGATTTGTCGATTCCTGAGTTTAGAGATCTGTTTTACAGAAGTAAAGTCATTCAGCTTGAATATGTAGATCTACAAGGTAAAAAACATACAGAAATTGTTGAAGGCTTTACAGCAGTTATTTTTCAGCACGAAATCGACCATCTTTTCGGAATTTTAATTTCAGATAAAAAAAAGAAACAAGAAAATGATGAATATCTTAAAGTGGATGCCTTTAAAAAGAGTGATTCTCTCGGAAGATAATTCTGCATGGTGTTTAAGATTCATGCGTTCATTCATATTAAATTATATATAACAAAAAGTTCTAAAGTTTCATGTTTTGAAAGGCAAAATTGTAGTACAAAACGATTATTTAATCTTCCGGAATTTCGCTATTTCTTAAAAAAACACGACATTTGTACACTCAAAATTCATGGTTGTGAAGCATTACAAAAGTGATGAATTCACCATCTGAAATTTAAATTTTAAAATTCTACCAATGAAAATATCAGGTAACTGGCTGAAAGAATACATTAAAACAGATTTAAAAACCGAAAAAATAGGAGAATTTCTTACCGATATCGGTCTTGAAGTAGAAGGAATTGATAAGTTTGAAAGCATAAAAGGAAGTCTTGAAGGCATCGTTGTAGGAAAAGTATTAACCTGCGAAAAGCATCCTAATGCTGATAAATTAAATAAAACAACTGTAGATGTTGGCAACGGAAAAATCCTGAACATTGTTTGTGGTGCTCCCAATGTTGCAGAAGGACAAACAGTTCCGGTAGCTGTTGTAGGAACTAAAATTTATGCGAAAGACGGTAGCTTTTTCGAAATTAAAGAAGCAAAAATAAGAGGTGAAGTTTCTCAGGGAATGATCTGTGCTGAAGATGAATTAGGTTTAAGCAACGACCACGGCGGAATTATGGTTTTGGACGAAACCAAATATGAAGTCGGAAAAAACTTTGCAGATTATTTTGAACTCTCCAACGATGAAGTTTTCGAAATTGGTTTAACGCCGAACAGAACAGATGCCATGTCTCATTATGGTGTAGCAAGAGATTTGCATGCATATCTATCTACCAATCAGCAGAAATCTGAGTTTGAAAAACTTTCAAGCGTTTCTTTAAACAACGAAGGCTCTCATAATTTCAGCCTGGAAGTAGAAAATACAGAACTTACCCCTAGATATATTGGTGCTGTAATTAATGATGTAAAAGTTACAGATTCACCCGACTGGCTGAAAAACAGACTGAAAGCTATTGGATTGAGTCCTATTAATAATATTGTAGACATTACCAATTATATTCTTCATGGTTTGGGACAACCGCTTCATGCTTTTGATGCAGATAAAATTGCCGATCAGAAAATAAAAGTTGGAACCGTTGCAGAAGGAACAAAATTCACCACATTAGACGGTGTTGAAAGAACGTTGAACGGTTCTGAAATCATCATTAAAGACGGAAAAGATACTCCATTATGTATTGCCGGTGTTTTTGGAGGTTTAGAATCTGGTATTTCTTCCGAAACAAAAACTATTTTCTTAGAAAGCGCCTATTTTAATCCGGTAGCCATAAGAAAGGCAGCAAAAGCTCATGGTCTAAATACAGATGCATCTTTCAGATTCGAAAGAGGTGTAGATCCTAATATCACAAGAACTGCCATTACACACGCTATCAAAATGATTGAAGATTTGGCAGAAGGAAAACTTACAGGAGAACTGCTTGAAGAATATCCTAAAAAAATTGAAGATCATTATATCATTCTTAGATTCTCAAAAATAGAGCAGATATTAGGAACAAAAATTCACAGAGAAAAAGTGAAAGAAATTCTAAAAGCTCTTGAAATTCAGGTTCTAAATGAAATTCAGAATGGCTTCGAGATTTCGGTTCCTGCATACAGAGCAGATGTTACCCGAGAAATTGATGTGATTGAAGAAATTCTTAGAATTTACGGTTATAATAAAATAGACGCTCCTCAGAAAATATCGTTCACTCCTGTAAAACTGAGTAAAAACGATCAGGATGAATTAGAAAATTCTTGGGCAAGAACTTTACAGAGTTTAGGTTTTAATGAAGTTATGAACAACTCTCTTACTTCTGTAAAAGACGAAACAGATGCTGTAAAACTTCTTAATCCTTTAAGCGGAGATTTGGCATTTATGAGAAAATCTTTACTCGAAGGGCTTTTACAGAATGCTGCCTATAACATCAACAGAAAAAGCCAAGATATTAAGTTTTTTGAATTCGGAAAAATCTATCATAAAAAAGAAAAATACGAAGAAAGAAAACAACTGGCTGTTTTAGTTTCTGGAAGAAATGTTGCCGAAAACTGGTTGCAGCCTAAATCTGCTACCAATTTTTATCATCTTAAATCTTTTGTAAAAGTACTTCTAGAAAGACTTTCTATAGATTATAAAGAAGTTGCGTTATCTGATGATAGATTTTCGGATGCTATTGCGTACGAATGCAACGGTAAAACTTTGGTAAGAATAGGAAAAGTTTCTGCCCAACTTCTGAAAGATGCAGATATTAATCAGGAGTGTTTCTATGCAGAAATAGAACTGGAATTGGCTCAGCAACTGCGTTCAGACAATCAGCTTGTATTTAGAGATATTCCAAAATTCAATAAAATAAGAAGAGATTTGGCTTTGTTGATCGATAAGAATATTACTTACGAAGAATTATTTCAGTCTGCAAAGAAAAACAAATCGCCTTTCATTAAAAACATCAACCTTTTCGATGTATACGAAGGCAAAAATTTACCTGAAGGTAAAAAATCTTACGCAATGAGTTTTGAACTTTTAAATGAAGAAAAAACTTTAGAAGATAAAGAAATTACCCATGTAATGGATTCTTTAATTAAAACTTTCCAGAAAGAATTCAGTGCAGAATTAAGATAAAACAATATATTTTTCATATAAAAACGGGCTTTTGTCCGTTTTTTTCATTTTAAAAGCATAATTTTAAGTTTTTAGGTTTACATATGAAAAACGAACAGCTATTTCCACTTATCCAAAAGGCAATAGAAAAAGATCAAAAGGCACAAACGCAGCTCATTAATATTTTTTGGGTAGATGTTTTTTCTTTTGTGATGAAGAAAGTACAGGACGAAAATGATGCAGACGAAATTACTGTAAATGTATTTTCTAAAGTCTTGTCTAAACTGGATATGTTTGATGCTCATTTTCAATTCAAAACCTGGATATTAACGATTGCCCAAAACACTATTATTGATTTCTGGAGAAGAAAATCCAAAGAAAACCAAAATACAACGGAAAATCTGGAAGAAGTAAAAAATCAGTTTGCCAAATCCCCTGAAGAACTGATGATATCGGAAGAGGAACAGAAAAAAATCATTAAAACTATAGAATCTTTAGACTCAAATTATCGGGATATTATCCGTTTGAGATTTTTTGAAGAAAAAAGCATTAAAGAAATTGCAGAAGAATTGGGAATTTCTGTAGCCAATACCAAAGTCCGTGTAATGAGAGCAAAAAAAGTACTCGCAGAACTTCTGAAAAATAACGGTTTGGGAGATCACAGCTGAAAGAGATTACCCAACCAAATCCAAAAGTGTTTTTTCTTCCAAGATTTTAAGCGAAGCATCCCTTACTTCAATTAAAACATCGTGCAAACCGCAATGATCTTCTGTGCAGTTTTCACATTTTTCGTAAAAATTAAGACTTACACAAGGCAGTAAGGCGATAGGACCATTCACCAATCTTATAATTTTAGCCAAATTAACTTCTCCCGGTTTTTCTCTGAAGAAATATCCACCGCCTTTCCCTTTTTTACTGTCTAAAATTTCTGCTTTTTTAAGCTGAAGAAGTATATTCTCTAAAAATTTTAGCGGAATTTTTTTGTTTTCCGCAATTTCAGAAATAAGAACAGGACCTTCATTTCTCTTTTCTACAAGATACGAAAGTGCTTTAAAGGCATATTGAGATTTTTTTGAAAGCATTACAGCAAAAATAATAAAAAGTTAGGATATTTTACAGTTTCAGAACTTTAACTGCAATAGGTCTTCTTTATAAAATATTATCTTTGTATTATGTTCAGTAAGCAGGAAGCCCAACAGTTAAAAAAAGAATTTTGGATCGCATTTGGAAAATCGTTTCCAAGAAAATGGATTTTATATGACACGAAGATTAAAGATTTCTCGTTCAAATTTTATGCAGATAAAAAGAAAGCAGAAGTTTCTATAGATATAGAAATGAAAGATGAAATTTTCCGAAATGCTTATTATGAGAAAATCTGGTCTTTAGAGGATATACTTAAAGATTTTGTAGGAGATTTTTTTAAAGACGAGTACTATACATTGGAAAACGGAAAAGTAATTAGCCGTATTTGGGTAGAAAAATATGATGTTTCTGTTTTCAATAAAAATACATGGCAGGAAATTTTCGAATTTTTCGTTGAAAAAATGGACGGTTTCGAACGGTTTTATTATGAATATGAAGACTTTATAAAAGATGTATAAATTTCATCAAAGAAAAAAAGATTTGAAAATTTAAACCATCATAAAAAAAGACATCCGCAAAAGCAGATGTCTTTTCTCAGTGAAAACATCAACTGAATTATTTTTTACCAGCTTTTACATCAACGTTAATCTCGATATCTTTGCTGATCATCCATTCTGCTGGATCAGTTTCATCTGTTCCGAATTTAATACCCCAATCTGCACGGTTTACAGTAAACATAGCTTTAAGAGAAGCAGAAGTTTCTACAATTTCTACTTTTGCAGGGAATGTTACATTCATTGTTTTACCTAATAATGTAAGATTTCCGCTGATTGTTTTGTTCGCTCCTTCTACAGCTTTTGTAGCACCTGCTGCTAAATCTTCAACTTTGGTAATTTTAAAGTCTGCAGTAGGAAACTTCTCAACATCAAAGAAATCTGCATTTTTAAGGTGAGCTTCAAGCTCTGTATATTTTTTGTCTTTTTCGGTTACCGATGCAGGATCTACTTTTAAAGATTTCATATCGATTACAAATTCACCGGAAGCCAGATTATTTTCTGCTACAGTAAGCTCTCCTTTACTTACATTAAGAGTTCCCCAACGTGGTGCAAAACCTCCTTTGTGGAAAGCTTTCCAGTCTACTTTAGATGCCGCAGCGTCTACTGCAAAAACATCACCGCTTTTTTCTGCTACTGTCTGTTCCTGAGATGTTGTTGCATTTTCTGCTTTTTTATCGCCACAAGATGACAAAAGCAAACCTAATCCTGCTAAAGCAATTACTCCAAATTTTTTCATTTTTTAAAATTTTAATTTATTATTGAATATTTTTTGTTCATTTTATTTTGCAAAACTCCGAAAATTTATTCTTGAACCCATTGACTTAGGATAAGATTTTTCATTTACTGAATTTTATGATATATAATTTCATTTAAGAAAAGAACAGTTCATTCTGTGGGTTTTAGTGTTCAATGATACAAAAAAGTTTTGTTTTGAAAAAAAAACAGACTTCCATTTATAAAATTATAACAATTTAAAATATGCTTTTTAAACAAAAAAGAGAAACCTCAACAGTTTCTCTTTTTAATATTTTAACCAAACTTTTTCTTTCTCAACCAGAAGAATAATCCTCCCAAAAGACCAATAATCGCTAATGGCAGAAGCAAATTAAGATATTGCCATTTAGATCGCTCTTCGCTTATTCTGTGACGGTCTAGAAGTCGTTCCTCAATATTTCGGTTTCTGAGATCCATAATATTGCTGTCATCCAAAAGATAATCTAATGAATTTCGAAGAAACTGTTCGTTACCAAACTGCTCGTCGGTTAACATATCTACACCCAAAGGCAAAGGTTGCCCTTTAATCACTTTATTTCTACCTACATCTCCATCTGCAATAACGATCATTTTATTTTCCGGACTTGTAGCTTTGAATCCCGGATAAGATTTTCTTTCGATTCTTGATGCATAAGCAGAGCTGAATTTCCCTTCCAAAGCAACCGCAAAAATCTTCGGAGTACTTGGTTTTTCCATTTGCCCAAGGCTGTCTACACTTGCAATTTCTTTCAGCTCAACATAGTTGGGAACCTGCTTTAATAAAGTTCTTTCACTGGATTCAAACAAAACATGGGTTTTAAACTTTCTTCCTCCCAAAGTATCTATTGATGTTGGAAATTCCAGCTTTACAGGATTAATATTTTTGGTAATCGGATGGTCGTGTTCTGCAATACCCAATGGAAAATAAGGCCACGGAAGACTTGTATATTGTGCATTACCTCCTACTTCTCCGGTAACCAGTTTTAAAAGTGTATATTTCTTCACATCTTTTACCAGAGCCGTATTGATTCTTAAACCATAATTAAAGAAAAAATCGGTCATATTGATATCTACAGGGAAAGGCATTACTTTTTTGGATCTTGTTAAAGTATCCATTTCAGCATTTACTGCATCGATCATCCAAAGCGTTTTTCCGCCGTTCATAATAAACTGATCCAAAATAACTTTTTCACCGTCTGTAAAAGCTTTTCTAGGCTTGGCAATTACTAAGGCATCCATTTTTTTCAAAAGAGGAAGATCTGCCAAAGTTAATTCTACATTATTTTTTGGAACAACAGGACCTGCATCGTAATTTTCTAAAGCAAGATGCATAAATCCTTCGAATTCTCTTGGACCCAACTCATCCTGATTTACGAGAATACCAACTTTTTTTCTTTTATTTTCTGAAACAGATTTTATATTTGAAACCAGATTGTATTCTAAATTTTCTATAGATTTTCTAAGCTGTTCGTCTGCGTTAATATTTGCCTGCTCTACCACCAAAGGTATAGAAACACCTTTTCTATTGTATTTTATGACAGCATACGGAAAAAGACGAATCTGGGTAACTTTACCATCCTGAACATCGGGAAGAATAGAAGGCTGCATTCCCATCGCCATTAAAGTATCCTGAGACATTTTGGTTTTGATGGGATCTATAAACTTATAATCTATTTTAGGATTAATTTTTCTGAATTCTTCCAGCATAAATTTTGTCTCGCTCTGAAGCTGCTTAAAACTTGCCGGAAAATCTCCTTCCAGATAAACCTCAACAGTTAAAGGTTTCTTTACAGATTCTAAAACCTTTACAGTACTTTCTGAAAGTGTATATCTTTTCTCTTTTGTTAAATCTAATCGTATTCCGGAAAACATCATGATTATTGCCAAAGGCAAAATAATGATAAGTAAAATTCCGAATGGAGATTTCAAATTGATCTTCTTCATATTCTTACTTCTTTTTGGTAATAAAATGATTAGACAAAGCTAAGCTCAAACCGATGACAAAAACGAAATATGCAACATCTCTGAAATCAATTAAACCGCGTGTAAATGCTAAAAAATGGCTGTAAAACCCAAGGTTCTGCAAGATATAATCTGCTCCACCCAAAAGTTTGTAGCTGGCTAACTGCTCAATTCCGAAATACATAATGAAGCACATAAAAACTCCAAGCAAATAAGCCATAATCTGGTTTTGGGAAAGAGAAGATGCTAAAATTCCTACTCCTGCAAATGCTGCAATAAGAATAATGAGTCCAAAATAACTTCCTAAAGTCATACCGCTGTCGATATTTCCTTCCGGAACACCGAGAACAAATACTGTATAATAATAAATTACTGATGGAATAAGGCATAAAATTCCGACGATCCATACCGAGAAAAACTTACCAAAAACCAAATCGGAAATTTTGATAGGTTGAGAAAAAAGCCAGTTTAATGTTCCCGTCTGTTGTTCTTCGGCAAAAGTTTTCATGGATAATGCAGGAATGATGAACATCAAAAGCCACGGAACCAAAACGAAGTAACTCTGCAACGAAGCCAGACCAATATCGAAAATATTAGAATCATTTTCGAAAAAAAACAAAAACAGTGTTGTAATCAGACTGAAAGCTGCAATGATTACCCATGCGCTCCAGTTACCGAAATAACTCCAAAGTTCTTTTTTTAAAATTGCAATCATGTAATATTCAAAAGTTTTAGAAGGTAAATAGGGGGTTACAGCTCCTCATTTACCGTAATATCTGTTATTAATTTTTATTTTTTCCTTTATTCACCAATTTTACAGTCATCATAATAAGAAATACCAAAACGAAAAATCCTGTAATTAATTGCCACCAATATTCAATTACCTGAGATTTTAATATTACCGTAAAAACCACTAAGAACAAAATAAAAGTAGCAACTTCATTTGCCTGTCTTAGTTTTAAGTTGGGTGTCTGTAAAGTATTTCCGTTCAAAGCAATTATTTGTTTTACTTTTTTCCAGCACCAGTAATGGTAAACGGCAAGTCCGATCAAAAAAGTGAGCTTAAGATGAAACCAAGGCATTTTCATCAGACCAAAATTCAGAAAAATCATTGTAAGACCGCAAACCGTCATGATTATCCCTGCAGGAACGGTGATAATATTCCAAAGCCTTCGAGCCATAAAAGCATACTGCTCTCTAAGGATTTTCTTTTTTTCGTCCTGAAATGCATCTGTATCTTTATAGTAAACAAAAATTCTTACGAGGTAAAAAATCCCCGCAAAATAACTTACCATAAAAACAATATGCAATGCTTTGATGATGATATACAACATCCTCTAAATTTGTGTGCAAATATAACGATTTTGCAGATGATGAGTTTAAAAATTATTTTGTAAAAGAAAGACTATCAACTTTTTTCCCTTTATCGTATTTCTTAATATATTTCAGATTTCCTTGCTCATCATAATACTTCCAATCTCCGAAATAATACCAGTGGCGTTCATTTGTGGAAATATCTACTTTAGACATTCCTTTTTCCATTACTTTTCCGTTTGGATGATACACTTTTGTTTTGGTAACATTATTTCGAGTTACATCTTTTTGGTATAGTTTGTTTTGATATATTGTTTTCCAAACTCCAATTTTTTCACCATTTCTATATCTTCCGGAAGCTGTCATTTCTCCCTCTATTGCAGGATAATGCTCAACCCATTTCCCGTGTCTTTGCTGGGCTTTTCCCGGAACTTTGATGTACTGATTTATTTTTTGATTGCAAGAAAACAAACAGATTAGCATAAATGCAGATAAAATTTTATGAATTTTCATCAGTTAATATTTTTGATAAAAAAGATTAATATAGCCCAAAGTGGCTAATAAAGAAGAGTTTACAAGAACCGAAAGTGCTATCGGTAACGATTTAGTAATGGTGCTTACTGCACTCGCTTTCATCTGATTACCTTGTAAATCATTACTGCAAATTTAATAAAAAAAGGGTTAAGTCGTAGCGTACTTAACCCTTTTTCTGTTTTTTCCTATACACATCATAAAGCGTAATGAAAATAAATCTTTCCCAATATGGGGGCAACCTGTGATATTGGTTCCATTATTATTTCCAAGTTTTGACAAATCAACAAAGATGTTATTCCGAAACAAGTAGTGCTAATCTTTAAATGTCTAAGCTATGGAAATCGTGTTGAACAAAATATTATCGGAAATTCAGCGTCAGGAAGACAGGCTATCTTCTCAAATGATGCAAACTGCGGATGAGGCTTACCAAATGACCTTATTCTTAAAGGAAATGCTGTTTACTATAAAGATGAAAGTCTTACAGACCGGATTTAAGGACGAACAGCAGGAAATCAACTTTTTCAGGAACACTAAGCCGCAGATTTTAGGAAAACTCATTTATTACAATAAAGTATTCCGTATTGAAACTACCTGCCCCGTAAGTACCGGGAGAATACACCAAAGTTATTTTGAAAACCAACTGAAAATCCTGAAATCCGAATATAAGGATAGCATATCCAATGAGGATTTTTACAGGTACTACCGTGCAGGCAGAACAGACCGTGACCATAGTTATTTCAGGCTCGGAAACATTAATTATCACGATGGTTTAAAGAGTGCCGTATTTGAAATTGACCTTAGCTTTTCTACATATTACGATAACAAAGTTGCCCATATTATTGCCAATGAATTACTCTATACTTTTCTACTTACCAAAATAAACCCTGAAAAAAATCCCGATACCATTTTAATAAACGGGGATGCAAACAAAGACATTTCGTGGACTAACTCGCAAAATGCACTTATAGAATTGATTTACGCCCTGTATGCTTCCAAATCTATTGCACACGGTAAAATAGGCATCAGAAAATTGGCGTTGATTTTTCAAATCTTATTCCGAACGCCCTTGAACGATATACATCATTCTTTCCACCGGATGAAAACAAGGGCAGGCTCCCGGACGGTGTTTTTAGACCAACTCAAAATTTCCCTCGAAGAATATATGGATAAAGACCTTTAGCTATGTCAGCACAGGGATTGAAAGCAGTACACAAAATGTACTGCTTTTTCTTTGCCCATATATGCCAATTGGTAAATGTTGGCACAAGGCTACCGTAAAATATCCTAATTCCCCTAAAACCCTTATTAATCAAGGATTTTACTCGTTGTAAAAATTTTCAAAAAAGTGCCAAACCAATGGGTAAGCATTGGCAGACAAACACTGCCACACTTCTGAATTTTGCCCTGTGAACATTAAACAACAGCGCAATGAATATTATAACAGTTGACGAAGAAGTGTGGAAGCACCTCAACGAACGGTTGAAAGCCATTAGCGAATATATCCTCAAACTGGAAGATACAAGCTACGATAGCTTGTGGCTCAACAATCACGAAGTCTGCCAGTATCTACACATCAGCGAAAAAACATTGTGGCGTATGCGTACCAATGGGCAGATAGCTTTTTCAAAAATGTACGGGCAATATTACTATACGATTGGTGCTATCAAGGAAATGCTAAACGCTAACGCTGTGCAAACTACCGATGAATATGTAAAGCAGCTTATGGCGAAAGGTAAAAGCTATATCGAAAAAGGCAGAAAGCTGAAATCAGGTAATCATTAAAAGCGTACACGTATGAATATTGACAAAATGGAATTTGTGGCGTGGATGGAACGCATAATGGATAGGCTTGACATTCTCGGCAACCACATAGACGATTTACAAAAGAAGCGCAACAGCATAGACGGCGAAGAATTACTCGATAATCAGGATTTATTACAAATGCTGAAAATCAGTAACCGTTCCCTGCAACGGTATCGCTCCATAGGTAAGCTCCCTTATTATACCATTAGCGGAAAACTGTATTACAAGCTATCCGATGTGCATCAGTTCATCAGGGAAAGTTTTAACCCTCCGTTACCTAAACTGGATGCCAATAAGTGACAAACGCTGCCTTTGAGTGCCACATAAAGCAAATCAGTGAAGGCTTCCTTTACATTCGATCGTGAAATTTTGAAATTTTCAGATTATGAGCGAAGAAACAACTAATAAACAGGAAATGCCCGAACAGCTTTCGGACATCTTACTCGTACTGGATAAAGAGAAAATGAAAATCCAGGCAGTAAAGAGTATAGACGAAAACGGGAAAATGGAAACCGTTGACCCCACGAAGAAAAATCAAAACCAGTTTATGCGTGTGGATAAAAGCGGTGATTTCTTTTCCAACTTCTTTTCCAATTTTTTCAGCCAGTTAAAGAACCCCACAAACTTTACTTTCTTCAAAGTGCCTGCCCCGGTTGCTGCTGAAAAAGCAGAGGAACTGCAAAAGCACGTAGATAAGCCCAGTCCACAAGGCGAAAAAGTGCTGAAAGAACACGAAGTGAAAGCAGAACCCCAACAGGATAAAAAACAAGAAAATCAAAATAATATGGCAACAGCACAAACAACAACGGAAGCAAGCGAATATCGCTACAAGCCGGAGCAGATTGATTGGGACACAATGAAAAACCTCGGATTGAGCAAAGAGTATCTTGAAAAAAGGAACCTGCTCGACCCTTTGTTACGAGGTTATAAAACCAATGAGCTTTTACCGATAGGTATCAACCTCGGGGGCTCTATCCTCCGCACGGATGCCCGCCTGTCTTTACAGCAAGCGGAAGACGGCAATGTTATCGTGGCAATACACGGTATCAAAAGAGAACCTAACCTCCACTTTGAATTTTTCGGTCACAAGTTTACGGACGAAGACAAGAAAAACCTGCTCGAAACGGGTAATATGGGGCGTGTCGTCAATTTGGTAAACTCCAAAACAGGCGACCTGATGCCGTCCATTATAAGTATTGACAGGCTGACCAATGACGTGGTTGCACTGCGCACGGAGTTTATAAAAATTCCCGATGAAATTAAGGGCGTAAAGCTGAATGACGAACAAAAACAAACGCTGATGGAGGGCAAACCACTCTATTTAGAGGGTATGATTTCCTCGAAAGGAACGGAATTTTCGGCAACGGTACAATTCAATGCGGACAAACGATACGTTGAGTTCCTGTTTGACAGAAGCAACAACAATCAGCAAGCGCAAACGAACCAACAGAATACTCAACAAAGCAATCAGCAAAGCCAACCGCAGGAAGCTCCAAGAACTTTCAGGGGTAAAGAACTGGATGATGAGCAGTACAACAAATTCAAAGCCGGACAAACCATATACGTTGAACTGAAAGACAAAAAAGACCAACCGTATAAGGGTTATATCACTTTCGACAAAGATACCGGAAAGACCAATTTTGAGTTCCCCGGTCAGTATAAAGCACGGGTAGAACCTGCTGAAACCCATAAAACGCAGACTGCCGTCAATTCGGAGGGTAAAACCAACGAAGCGACCAAGAACGTCCAAGAGCCTTTGAAGTCCGGGCAGCAAAGACCGAAAAACGAAAAGCAGCAGGAACAACAGGACAACAAACCTGCAAAATACAAAGGCAGAAAAATGTAATACAGTATGAAAACAATCATTGCAGAAAAACCAAGCGTAGCAAGGGAGATAGCCGGACTTGTGGGAGCATCCGATAAAAAGGATGGCTACCTGACAGGTAACGGCTATTTTGTTACGTGGGCATTCGGTCATTTAATAGGACTGGGAATGCCCGAAGATTACGGCATTTCGGGATTTGATAAAGCATCCCTGCCGATATTGCCCAACCCGTTTTTATTGACCGTCCGCAAGGTCAAAAAAGACAAAGGGTACACCGCCGATACTGGCGCATTAAAGCAACTGAAAGTCATTGAGCAGCTTTTTAAGCAAAGCAACAGCATCATCGTTGCTACCGATGCAGGTCGTGAGGGCGAACTCATTTTCAGGTACATTTATGAATACCTGAAATGCAACAAACCTTTTGAACGCCTTTGGATAAGTTCGCTTACCGAAAAGGCAATAAAGCAAGGCTTCAACAACCTAAAAGACGGGGCAGCATTTGACGGACTGTATCAGGCAGCGCAAGGCAGAAGCCGTGCCGACTGGCTTGTAGGCATCAATGCTACACAGGCATTGAGCATTGCCGCAGGCAACGGTATCTATTCGCTCGGAAGAGTGCAAACGCCCACACTGGCTTTGATATGTAAACGCTACCTCGATAATAAGAATTTCACGGTAAAGAAATACTGGCAGATACAATTATCGCACAACAAAGCACAGGTTGATTTCAAAAGTATTTCCGCAACCAAATGGGACGAAAAGCAGCTTGCCGATGATACCCTTAAAGCTATTCAGCGTGGCGCAACGCCTACCGTTAGCTTGGTAGAAACTAAAAGCGTTACAGAACAACCGCCCTTGCTTTTCGACCTGACAGGCTTACAAAAGGAAGCCAATAAAAGGCTGAAATTATCTGCTGAAGCAACGCTCAATATTGCACAAAGCCTGTACGAAAAGAAGTTTATCACTTACCCACGTACCGGAAGCAAATACATCCCTGAAGATATGTGGGCAGAAATTCCAACCCTTGTGCGTGCATTACAGAACCGTGAAGATTGCAAGCAAGCCCTTACCAAAATCAAATGGGGACGGTTCAACAAACGTATCGTGAATGACCTCCGTGTAACGGACCATCACGGTTTGTTGATTACGGACAAAGTGCCGTCCGTACTCAATGCAGACGAAAACAAGATTTATAATATGATTGCGCTTCGCTTGCTTGAAGCCATATCGCAAGCCTGTGTCAAAGAAATAACCGATGTATCATTACAGGTATTGCATTACGACTTTACGGCAAAAGGCTGTAAAATTCAGGAAGCGGGTTGGCGTTCCATAAAAGGAAGTTTTACCGATGACGGCGAAGAGCCAGTGCAGGAATTACCTGAACTGCATAAAGGCGACGAACTTGCCATAAAGGAAGCCGCAGTTTTGGAAAAGCAGACCAAACCACAAGTGCTTTACACCGAAGCCGGGCTTTTGTCGGCTATGGAAACCGCAGGGAAAGAAATTGAGAACGAAGAAGAACGCAAAGCCCTCAAAAATATCGGCATCGGTACTCCTGCAACAAGAGCCGCCATTATCGAAACCCTGTTTACCCGTAATTATATCCAACGGGATAAACGTTCTTTAATCCCTACGGAAAAAGGATTGCAGGTGTACGGGCTTGTAAAAGACCGGAAAATTGCAGACGTGGCAATGACTGCCGAATGGGAATTGGCGTTACAGAAAATAGAAAATAACGAAGCGGATGCCGGAACATTCCAAAAGGAAATGGAAACCTGTGCCAAATCTATTACCGATGAATTGCTACAAACCTCTATTGCAAGCACCAACCAACCCAAACTAACCTGCCCGAAATGCAAAAGTCAGCAGCTTATTATCCGTGACAAGATTGTGAAATGCCCTGATGAGGCTTGTAACTGGGTACAGTTCCGCACCGTCTGCGGTGTACAAATCAGTATCGAAAACATAACAAGCCTTGTCAATAAAGGCAAAACCTCTCTTATCAAAGGAATGACAAGCAAAGCCGGAAAGAAATTCGATGCGTACATCGTATTGAAAGAAAACGCCGAAAGTTCCTTTGAGTTTGAGAAAAATAAAAGCACAAAACGCAATGGAAAATAAACCGTCAATCGTACCCAAAGAAATCAGGAACCTGATTTATACCATCCGAGGCAAACAGGTAATGTTGGATAGTGACCTCGCTGCCTTATATCAAGTAGAAACAAAGAACCTGAACAAAGCCGTTAAAAGGAATATTGAGCGATTTCCTGTATCATTCTGCTTTCAACTGACCGAAGAGGAAGTTGAAAACTTGAGGTTCCAATTTGGAACCTCAAGTTTGAGTTACGGCGGAAGACGTTATTTGCCCTATGTTTTTACAGAACAAGGGGTCGCAATGGCTTCTGCTATACTCCGTTCAGATATAGCGGTTAAAATCAGTGTTGAAATTATGGAAGCCTTTGTAGAAATGCGAAAAATGCTTATCAGCAATGCCGCTTTGTTTCATCGTTTGGATAATATAGAGCTGAAACAATTAGAAGCCGACCAAAAATTTGAAGAGATTTTTAAGGCTTTGGAAAGCGATAAGCTCCACAGCGAAAAAGGTATCTTTTACAACGGGCAGGTTTTTGATGCCTATGCCTTTGTTTCCGATATTATCCGAAGTGCAAAAAACTCCATTATCCTATTGGATAATTATGTGGACGATACGGTGCTGACCTTATTGGGAAAACGCAATGACAATGTAACCGCCACTATCTATACCAAAAATATCGGCAATCAGTTACGGCTGGATATGCAACGGTACAACAGCCAATATCCTCCCATTGAAATAGAGATTTTTTCCGATGCTCACGACCGATTTTTGATTATTGACCATACGGAACTCTACCATATCGGAGCTTCCCTTAAAGACCTGGGCAAAAAATGGTTTGCCTTTTCGAGAATGGATATTGAAGTCGGCAGGATGCTCCAAATCTTAAATAATGAATAAAAAACCTCTGATAATTCGGAGGTTTTTCGCTAAATAGGTTATACTCACAAATTTAGACAAGTAGCTTTCTAAAGTAAATTATTAAGCTTCTCTTATTTACAACAGCTATTTCCTGCTTGTATTGGCGGGCATTTTACAGTACCATAACTGCAATACACACAACAATCCCCCTGTAATGGTTTTAATCTTGTTTTGCAATTTTCACATTCATAAAAATACTGGCAAGCATCTGTTGGCATTGTTTCCTCTTTTTTGTGTCCACAGTTTGGGCAAGTTATTATTGATTTTAATTTAATTTCCATTATGATATAACTTTACTTTTTAGTGATTTATAACCTGTCGAATTGATAGCTTTTTCGATTTCGGCAATACTTGTTTGCTTGTTGTCAAACTTAACAATAGCGTTGCCTTTCTCATAGGAAACGACAACTTCGATAATTCCTTTTAGTTTGCTAATCTCTGTTTTAATATGATGTTCACAACCTGAACAAGTCATCCCTTTGATTGTAAACTCAACTTTCTGGATTTTGGAAGTTTGGGTAATAATTGCTTTACTTTCGGTCTTTGGAAAAAAGATGTGGGCATAAAGGGGAAATGACAAAAGTAAAGCCGCCATAACAGTAATAATTCCTAAAAATGATTTTGTTTGCATAAAATTCGGTTTTTCATTTATTTCACATTCACAGTCAATTTGCTTTTTGGGTTTCAACTTTTGAAACCAAGCAAAACCAAGCACTAAAATTGTCAAGCCAATAAAATATGGTCGGAAAGGTTCGAGCCAAGAAAAGGTTGAAGCAATCCCGCTTGTCCCTGCTATTAGAGCTAAAACAGGCGTAATGCAACATAATGACGCAGCAATTGCTGTAAAAAGTCCAGTGCCGATTAGTTTGTTGTCCGTTTTCATATAGTTTATAAAATTTTATTATCATCAAGTATTTCAAAAAATGGGGTCAACATTTTTTCATACTCTTTTGTCAATGAATAAAAAATAGTTTGTGCTTTTCTTTCCGTTTCAATTAGTCTACGGTCTTTGAGCTTTCGTAAATGTTGAGAAATTGCAGAAATTGTCATACCGAGAATATCGCTTAAATCACAAGCACATAGTCGTTTTTCTTCATAAATCAGAAACAGGATTTTCAGTCTTACATTGTTTCCCGCCAATTCAAGTCCATTCGACAAATAGTCAAACGAACCGTGAAGTTCTGAAACTCGTTCTTTACAGCGATTGATTTGTTTAATGTCCGCCTGTTGTCTTATACAAGAAGTACTATCCATGTTGCAAATATAGTTAATTTGCTTATTTAAGCAATTGCTAAAATACAAAAAGTTAAAACCGGCTTGGTTGAACTGTTTGTTCCTACTGTATATTTTCGTAAAAGGTTAGTAAATTTCCGTATAAGTCCAAAGTTGCAAATTCTCTTGTGTCGTAGTAAGTGGTTTCTATTTCGGTTTTTTCATTGTGTAATACTTCCTTTTCTTTTAGTTCTTTATACAGTTCGTCAATGCCTTTTATTTCAATCCGGCAACTGTGTGTACCTGCCAAAAAACTTTCCGCTCCGCTACTAATCGGTTTGAGAAATAAAAAAATACTTTTCCATTTCCAGCTATAATTACAGGAAGCCCATAAATGTAAGTCTATACCATTCCTAATTAATATTGCAAAGGTTTCTTCCATATGTCTGCAATCAAAGCCCAATCGGGCTTTATAAAAGGCAACTGCTTTTTCAATATCCCGAACAGGAAATGCAGGTATGGTCTTTATTAGTTTTATCATTTTCGCGATATTATTTTAATTATTGAACCTTATATTTTTTGTACATCTGTTGAAATCATATTGCCATTTCATAACTTTTGCTTGTTTCTAACTGTAATACTTCTTCTTTAACCATAAACTTGCACGTACTAATAGAATTAGTACCGGAACTTCTACCAACGGTCCTATAACGCCTACAAACGCTTGTGGGGAATGAATACCGAAAACGGCTATTGCTACCGCTATTGCCAATTCAAAGTTGTTTCCTGTGGCTGTAAATGCGATTGAGGCGTTTTTGTCGTAAGGAACTTTAAGGGATTTGTTGATAAAGAAGCTGACGAAAAACATCAGTACAAAATAGATGATTAACGGTATAGCTACTTTTACCACATCCATTGGCAGTTCTAATATTTTATCTCCTTTCAGACTGAACATTAATACTATAGTAAAAAGTAAAGCATATAATGTAATGGGCGATATTCGGGGTACAAATTTCCTGTTATACCATTCTATACCTTTTGATTTTACCATTGCGTAACGGCTTATAAAACCTGCTAAGAAAGGAATGCCTAAGTATATCAATACGCTTTCTGTAACATCTTTCATTGATACGCTTACATTGAAATTTGCCAATCCTAATTTGCTTGGTAATACATTGATGAACAGCCAAACTAAGAAGCTGTAACTTATTATCTGAAAAACACTGTTTAACGCCACTAACATAGCTGTATATTCTCTGTTTGCTTTAGCTAAGTCACACCATACGATTACCATTGCAATACATCTTGCCAAACCTATCAATATCAAACCTGTCATATAATCGGGTTCATTGCGTAAAAACAAAACGGCTAACCCGAACATCAATATTGTACCGATAACCCAATTGAGCAATAAGGATATACCGATTACTTTTTTATCCTTAAATGCTTGGGGCAATAATGAATAATCCACTTTTGCCAATGGCGGGTACATCATCAGTATCAGACCTATTGCCAATGGAATGTTTGTAGTGCCTACGGATAGGCTGTCCGTAATTTTTGAGATACCCGGAAAGAAATGCCCCAACCCTATACCTGTTGCCATTGCAAGGAATATCCATAAGGTTAAGTATCTGTCTAAGAATTTTAGTTTTGGTTGCATAGCTTGGCTAATTTGTAAGTTCTTTATATTGGTTTGATGTCAATAAATTTTCTAATTCTGTAATGTCTTTGATTTCAATTTTTATCAGCCAACCATCTTTATAAGGGTTGTCATTGATAAGTGTAGGTGCTTTCAATAGTAGTTCGTTTGTTTCAATGATTTTACCCGATACAGGCATAAATAAATCGCTGACCGTTTTAACCGCTTCAACAGAGCCAAATACTTCGTCCTGCTGAAAACTATATCCAACATTCGGTAAGTCTGCATATACGATTTCTCCCAATTCACTTTGTGCAAATTCTGTTATACCTATTGTACCTGTATTGCCCTGTACGCTTATCCACGTATGTTCTTTTGAATATTTTAAATCGTTTGGAAATTCCATTTTTCTGATTTTTTAGATTAATAACCTCTCCTTAAATTTTCTGCGTATTCGTTGGGTAATGGGCTTTCTTCAACTGCTTTTGCGGCTTTTTCAATATCATAATCAAAGCGTATAAATTCTACACTGATACTGTCTTTATCCAATACAGAACTATCTTCATTGATTATAAGCATTACATAACCACCTCTTACATCGCTATCTTTCGGCTTTCCTACCGAACCTATATTTATGGCATGTCTGAAATGATTTTGTCCGTCAATGTCCGAATTTAAAATACGGTGGTATGGCTTGTGCGTATGCCCAAAACACATTATGTCTGCATCAGCTTGTTCCATTATCCTAAGCATACTTTTTTCTTCCCTGTCCTCAAATAAGTATTCATTTATCTTTCTTGGGCTACCGTGTACTAATAATAAATTGAGTTTGTCCTCGTTCAACTGAAATTCTACTTTGATATGTGCCGGAAGTGTACGCAAATAGGCTCTTTCCTCATCTTTCATAATAGAGTTGGTAAAGGAAATAGATACGCTGCCGTTGCCTTTTTCACTATCTGTTTTGTACGCACATCCGCAATCATTGCTCATACGTCCGATGCCAAAATCATAATTTCCTGCAATGGTTGGTATTTTCCTTTTACGGATTTCGTTTACTACTTCGTTTGCCCAAATGTTATATCCTACCAAATCGCCTAAGCAATAAATACTGTCGGGGTTTCTTTTTTCTACATCTTCAAAGAATGCTTCTAATGCAGGTAGATTGGCGTGAATGTCGCTGAATAATGCAATTTTCATTTTATTGATTTTTTATATGATAGTTTAGGTTAACAACATCCCGAATTAGGCGTACAGCAAGCATCTTTTAATTCTGCCAAGTTTACTTTTTGTTTTTCCGCAGGAATGCCGCAGGCATCACTCGCCAGGCAAGCGGTTTGTTTGTTCTTTAATACAAAATGGTTTCCGTTAAAATCCAAATCATATTTACCAATCGTTTCGCTTTGGTATTCTACCTCTATCTCGGCATCTTCGATACCCAGTTTTTCTTCAGATAGTTTGATGATGTTTAATAGTTTGGTTGGTTTTAACCTATGTTCAAAGTCGTTAGCATTCCATAATTGGAAATTGACAACTTTTTCTTTTCTAATCGTTCCACCACAATCAATAAAGTGTTTGGTAATAACGCCTACCTCTGTAACGTGAAAATGTTCCGGTACAAATGTTCCGTTCTCTAATTGAAATTCAACATTATCTAATGCTGGTAAGATTTCTTTGATGTTTGATAGTTTCATTGTTTTTTATTTAATTGCTATATTGCTTTATTACGATTGATACATTTAAAAAAATGCTTAACAGCATTTATCAACCCCTACATTATCTACAAAGAACATATTGAGTTCATTTTTTAGCTTCTGCCAAACATTTTCATCAATGCAGTAACATACACTGGTTCCCTCGATACTTCCTTTGATGATGCCAATGCTTTTCAGTTCTTTCAAATGTTGTGAAATGGTAGCCTGTGCCAATCCTAATTCTTCCACCAAGTCATTACAAATACAAGCATTCTGTTTAATGATGTATTGTAGGATAGCTATACGGGCAGGATGAGCCAATGCCTTTAAAGAGGTTGCCAAGTTGTTTTGCTGCTCTGTAAATATTTCAGTTTTTGTTACGCCCATAATACACTTAATTTTACATCGCAATATTACGATAAATATTTAAACCACAAAAATAGTTTGTGAAAAAACATATATCCAAGCACCAATTCTGTACAAATTATCATTTCAAATTTCTATTGTAAATAGCCAAATCCCGCCACTCAACGCCAAACCCTACCACATTCTCAAAGGCATTCGCTCCCGCATCTAATTTTAGAATTTAAGTAAAATTCTAAACAAATAAAGTATGGATGTACAGCAAAAAGACCTGTCGTATTTCAGATTACGACTGCAAGAATTATTAAACAGCAGCTTTCCCGAAAAGGCACACGACCAAAAATTTATTGACCAACGGTCTTCGTGGGCTGCCAATGCTTATGAGGGTGCTTTCCGTTCGGGAAACGCCGTTGAGCAATGCGACGAAATAGCCAATTACATACTTTTTGAGGGCTTGCACTTCTCCAAGTTCGACACGGTTTTCAAAGTGGTATGCAATGAGTTTGATACCATAATGGCAGACGAGGAACTGCGACTGTTCGCCCTGAAAATGTTCCCTGTATGTGAGCCTGTTTTCGCAGGATACAAATTAACCGATGATTTCGCCTATGGGTATGAGTTTGATGTACTCTACACCGAACTGACTGGAACCATCTCAATATGGATTGAGGAAAATGGGCTTCAGTAAACGGTTTCATCTCCAACAGAATATTGATGCCCTGCGAATTGTTTTTAAACTGGAAAAGGAGAAACGGCAAGCCACCGTAGGCGAAAGACTGCTAATGATGCGATACAACGGATTTGGCGGTCTTAAATTCGTTCTGAACCCCATAGAAAACGAAATAGATATCAATCATTGGAGAAAAACAGAACACGACCTTTTTCCACTCACGCAGGAACTCCACCAACTACTCAAAGAAAATTCCCAAGACGATAAGCAATACCGCAGGTATGTGGACAGTATGAAAAGTTCCGTACTGACGGCTTTTTATACACCGCCAAAGGTTATAGATGCCATTTCATCTGCCTTGCGGGATAATGGTCTGCACATTGATAAATTCCTCGAACCCTCCGCAGGTATCGGTTCATTCATCCAATCCTTTTCGGAAAATCAGAAAGCAAGTGTTACCGCTTATGAAAAGGACTTGCTTACAGGCAAGATTTTAAAGCAGCTTTACCCCGATAGCAATATCCGTATAAACGGTTTTGAAGAAATCCCCGAAAGGGAACAAAACAGCTATGATATAATTGCCAGTAATATCCCTTTTGGCGATACTTCCGTATTCGATTTATCCTTTTCCCGAAGCAGGGACGATGCCAAAGTACAGGCTGCCCGAAGCATACACAATTACTTTTTTCTGAAAGGTGCTGATATGCTCCGTGAGGGTGGTTTGTTGGCTTACATCACTTCGCAGGGCATTCTGAATAGCCCTAAGAACGAACCCATACGCAGGGCGTTGATGCAGGATAATAATTTGGTTTCGGTTGTAAGACTGCCCAACAATCTGTTTACCGAATATGCAGGTACGGAAGTGGGCAGCGACCTGATTATCCTGCAAAAAAATACGGCAAAACAAAATCTGACCGACAGGGAAGATCTGTTTTGCCAAAGCAAGCCAACCGAATACAATACGCCGGGCAATGCGCTCTTTCAGGACGGTACAAGAATTATCCATACCGACCAAAAATTAGATACCGACCCATACGGTCAACCTGCCTTAATCTATACGCATAAAGACGGTGTTGAGGGTATTGCCAAAGATTTGAAACAAATGCTTTCCGAAGATTTAGGGAACCATCTGAATTTGAATTTATACAAAGGCGAACGCAATGATGAGCCTATGATACAAATTCCGATTGAACCAAAGGTTACACCTTCGGTCATAGACCCTGCAATCGTTCAGCAAAAACCGCAGCTTATAACCACTCCGGTAGTCCATCAGGAAAGCCCACAGGAACTAAAACAACTAAGCATTTTTGACCTGTTTGAAAGTGCGGGTGAGCCTGTAATGGTGCTTGCTCCACCTAAAAGAACTACCCAAAACAAAAGGCAAAGTAGTAATAAAAGAAGAGGCACAATAGGTCGTCAACCCGACCTGTTCAGCAGTGCCAGGCAGCAACCTTATACACCGCTAAAATCCAATGGTGCTACCAATGGAAAAAGCCAAGTAAACAGCAAAAAACAGGAAGCCATCGGCGACCTGTTTTCACAAATAAACGGCAATGGCCAGTCTGATAAGACTGCCATTCCCGTTACCGATATTAACACCGTTCCTGAACCTGCTCCGTATAGCGGCGAACTGCAATTATTCCACCGGAATGATTGCCTTGTGGTGGATAACGGTTGGGTCGGCTATTTGCAAGAGGTGGATAAGGAAGACAAAAAAGCTATCTTTCATCCATTGCAATTGCCGTCGGCACAGAAAGCAAGAGCCGAAGCCTACATAGCCGTAAGGGACAGTTATATCAACCTGTACCAAAAAGAAGCTGAAAAACAGACCGAACACAGGGAAGAACGGGAAACCCTGAACCTGCTGTACGATGCCTTTACCAAAAAATACGGCAATCTCAATACTGCCGACAATGCCAAGCTGATAAAAACAGACAGTGCAGGTAAAGAAATCCCCTATCTGGAGCGTGTCATTGGCGGCATAATCCATAAAGCGGATATTTTCAGCCGTCCCGTTAGCTTTTCTACCATTACGTTAGCAACCGACAATCCCGAAGAGGCTTTAGCTGCCTCCCTGAACAAATACGGAAATGTGGATTTGGACTTTATGTCCGAAATCAGCAGCCTGCCTGCCGATACCCTGAAAGAAGCCCTGCACGGGCGGTTGTTCTACAATCCGCTACAACAGGAATATGAAATAGCCGAACGTTGGATTGCAGGCAACGTGGTGGAGAAAGCAGATGAAGTAAGAGCCTATCTCGAAAACTATCCCGATGATACCGAAGCCAAAGAAAGCCTTACCGCTTTAGAGGAAGCCCGACCAAAACGTATCGAATTTGAGGAACTGGATTTTAACCTCGGCGAACGGTGGATACCTACCGGAATTTATGCCCGTTTCGCTTCGCATTTGTTCGATGCGGATGTACTGGTTCATTACTCCGAAAGCTCCGACGACTTTTCCGTAAAGTGTCATCAGGGCAATATGCACATTTGGGAAAAATATGCGGTCAAAGCGGAAAGCCGCACGTTTGACGGTATTGCCCTGCTTAAACACGCCCTTGTCAATACCACGCCTGATATTACCAAAAAAGTAATGGTTGGCGACCAAGAGGTTAAAGTACGGGATATGGAAGCCATACAAATGGCGAACACCAAGATTGACGAAATCCGTACCGCCTTTACCGACTGGCTACACGCACAGAACGATGAGTTTAAAAACAGGCTGACCGACCAGTACAACGATACCTTTAATTGTTTCGTTCGCCCAAACTATGACGGAAGCCATCAGGAATTTCCGGGATTAGACCGCAAGGGAGCAGGCATTGAAGACCTGTATTCAAGTCAAAAGGACACCGTTTGGATGATAAAGCTGAACAACGGTGCTATCTGCGACCACGAAGTAGGCGCAGGAAAAACGCTGATAATGTGTACCGCAGCGCAGGAAATGAAGCGTTTGGGATTAGCCCATAAGCCGATGATTATCGGGCTGAAAGCAAATATACCTGCCATTGCCGAAGACTACCGTAAAGCCTATCCACGCGCCAAAATCCTTTATCCGGGTATTGATGATTTTACGCCGAAAAAACGCCTGCGGATTTTCGGGGATATTAAAAATAATGATTGGGATTGCGTGATACTTACGCACGACCAGTTCGGAATGATACCGCAATCGCCCGAAATACAAAAGGAAATCCTCGAAATAGAACTGGACAGCGTAGAGCGCAATCTCGATGCCCTGAAATCGCAGGGCAAGGAAGTGACAAGGGGAATGCTCGCCGGGGTAATCAAGCGGAAAGAAAATCTTGAAGTAAAGCTGAAAACGCTGCAACACGATATTGAAAACCGTAAGGATGATATTGTGGACTTTAAGATGATGGGCATAGACCATTTGTTTGTGGACGAAAGCCACCAGTTCAAAAACCTGATGTTCAACACCCGTCATACACGGGTTGCCGGACTGGGTAAGGTGGACGGCAGCCAAAAGGCTTTGAACCTGCTCTTTGCAATCCGCACCATTCAGGAACGGACAAATGCGGATATGGGAGCAACCTTTCTTTCGGGTACAACTATCAGCAACTCATTAACCGAACTGTACCTGCTGTTCAAATACCTGCGGCCAAGAGCATTGGAAAAACAGGGTATTCATTCCTTTGATGCGTGGGCAGCTATCTATGCACGGAAAACGACCGATTATGAATTTTCGGTAGCTAACAATATTGTAGCAAAAGAGCGTTTCCGCTACTTTATCAAAGTGCCGGAACTGGCACAGTTCTATTCTGAAATCACGGATTACAGAACGGCTAAGGATATTGGTATTGACCGCCCCACTAAGAACGAGGTATTGTACAACATACCGCCAACGCCCGACCAAGATGCCTTTATCCAAAGCCTGATGCAGTTTGCCAAAACGGGCGATGCTACTTTGCTCGGTAGAGAACCATTATCGCAAAGGGAAGAAAAAGCAAAGATGCTCATTGCGACGGACTATGCCCGTAAGATGTCGCTCGATATGCGTATGGTAAGTGGTATATACGACGACCATCCCGACAACAAGGCTTCGCATTGTGCGGTAAATATCGCCAAGTATTACAACCAGTTCAACGCACAGAAAGGAACGCAGTTCGTTTTCTCGGATTTAGGAACCTATAAGCCCGGCGAATGGAACGTGTACTCCGAAATAAAACGCAAACTCGTGGAAGACCACGGCATACCTGCGCACGAAGTAAGGTTTATTCAGGAAGCGAAAAATGATAAGCAACGTAAGGAACTTATCAACGGAATGAACGAGGGCAAAATCCGTGTACTGTTCGGTTCTACAAGTATGCTCGGAACTGGCGTAAACGCACAGAAAAGAGCTGTTGCCGTTCATCATTTAGATACACCGTGGCGACCGTCTGACCTTGCCCAAAGGGACGGGCGGGCAATCAGAAAAGGCAATGAGATTGCCAAATTCTTTGCCGATAATAAAGTGGCTGTGATTATCTATGCAGTTGAAAAATCGTTGGACAGTTACAAATTCAACATGCTGTATAATAAGCAGCTTTTCATCGACCAGTTAAAGACTAACAACCTGACCAAAAGAACGATTGACGAGGGAAGTATGGACGAAAAATCGGGAATGAACTTTTCGGAATATGTGGCAATCCTGTCAGGAAATACAGACCTGTTGGATAAAGCCAAACTGGAAAAACAGATTGCCGGACTGGAAAGCGAAAAGCAGGCGTTCAACCGCTCTAAATCCAGTGCCAAATTTAAGGTACAGGATTATATGGAAATGTTGCAAAGCACTCAATCCCGTTTGAGCCGGATGAGTACCGACTGGGAAAACTTACAGCAACGCCTGCAAAAGCGTTCGGACGGTACAATCGAAAACCCTGTGCTGTTAGATGGCTTGCCGCCCAATGCAAATCCGAAACAAATAGGCGCAAAACTGAACGAGATTGCGAACAAAGCCCGCACGGCAGGCGACTATCGTGAAATAGGCAACCTCTACGGGTTTCAATTATTGGTTAAAACAGAACTTCCAAAGGATAATTCAACCCAAATTCCGCAATAGAAAAAAAAGAGTATTTTAGTATTCTAATATCCAACTGCGTAGCAGTAGAAAAAAATAAGCGATGAAATTCGATCTATCCT
>NZ_JADQBD010000160.1:0-990 GCF_017808115.1 Chryseobacterium sp. RR2-3-20
TTCTTTTTTACTCACTCAAAATCGTGGAGTTTATTTCGGAGCGTGATTTTTGATGCCATATCACATAACGGAAAAAGTATTTGCGAAGGGCGGGCTAAAAATGAGCGAATGTTCAATTTTCGACCAAACGAAGCCGCTATTTTTTCCATGAAACTAAACTACAAAAATAATGTGGAATGGAAAAATAGCGGCGGCTAAATGTGACAAATCTTTCAATTATCCCTTCACCCCGCATTTTGCCAATACTATGTTAGCTGCAGTGTCTTTTATTCAGTCAATTTTATCACTTTAGTTTTTGCAAGTAAATCACCCAATCGCTGGCTTTCTGGCGAATTTTTAATAATAATTATTCCAACCAAACCGAAGAGAGACATATCAATTGGATCGAGTAAATGTCTTAAAAATGATTGTTTAAAGTCAATATTCTTTTCAGTATTTAAATCAACAGGTTTAAGTTTCATCAAATAATTTCCCAAAGTTGAATTCAGGGTTGATTCAATAACACAAAAATAGAAAAACCAAAAAATAAAGATTGGAATTGCTTTTAGTCCATTTACGGAATATTCGCCTAATTCATTTTTTTCTCCAAAAGTAAAAATGTAAATGCAAGTTAAAGTCAAAACAATTGAATAATCAA
Source organism: Chryseobacterium sp. RR2-3-20 (assembly GCF_017808115.1). Lineage (NCBI taxonomy): Bacteria > Pseudomonadati > Bacteroidota > Flavobacteriia > Flavobacteriales > Weeksellaceae > Chryseobacterium > Chryseobacterium sp. RR2-3-20. The sequence goes on from NZ_JADQBD010000160.1 coordinate 638, forward strand.
TAACTCCAGCAATAATTCTAGATATTAGATATTTTTCTTTTTTCAATTTTTAGTTTTTTAAGAATTTGGATTTTAGCGGAGTCTTTCTGACATTGCAGCTAACGGAAAAAGTATTGGCGAAGTGCGGGCAAAATGGAACGAAAAGTTCAATTTAGACTGAACGTAGCCGATGCTTTTTTCTTACACTAAATTACTCTTTTTTGTGGAATAAAAAAGCAGCGGCGGATAAATTTTTCAAATATTTCAACTTTACTCTTCCTCCCGCATTTTGCCAATACTATGTTATCTGCAGCCTTTTTAGTTTTATTTATTTTCTTTAATATTTGCCAAAAGATTTGGAACTGCAAAACTTA
>NZ_JADQBD010000161.1:0-982 GCF_017808115.1 Chryseobacterium sp. RR2-3-20
TTGATTATCCGTTTTTAATCATAACCCTGTAATGTTAGCAATAATAAGCCTTTCAAAGAGGCTATCTCCAAAATATCTTCGATTTAGCTTGTAGATGAATTCGTTGAGATAGAGTTGAAGATACTTTCTTTTTATTTTGTGGTAATTGCCCAACAAATTTCTTTTGGCGTTGCTAATGGCAATATGAACCCATTTTAAAGTTTCTTCGGTAGTTTCTTTTGAACTTTTTTCCATAATATGAAGCTCTACAAAATCTGAAATATCCACATAAGAAGTGCTTTTATCTGTAAAAACAATACTCTGATTATCTATAGATTCTTTAATGGCTTCGTTGATTTCTTCTCCACTGTGTCCATCTAAAACCTTTGCTTTAAAGAACCGAACTTGTTTTTCTTTTTTTCCAGTATCAATATCTTCTAACGGTGTTGATTCTGCTATCATCGCAACATTTTGTTTCCCAACTGAACCTTTTCCACGAATTCCTTTTTTCTGCTCTATTTCGCTAGATTCTACTGTAAAATAGGCTTCGTCAAATTCTATCATCCCTTCCAAAGTGTATTGTGCATCTCGGTTTCCCATGGCTTTTCTTATCTTATGAACCATTGCCCAAACTGGTTCATACCTCTTTAATCCCAATTGTTTTTGGATTTCTTTGGCTGAAAATCCTTTCTTGGTAACACTCATCAAAAACATGGTTTTGTACCAAATGAGAAAAGACAAATTCGAATTTTCCATGATGGTTCCGCTTTTCAAAGAAGTTCGACTTCTGCATTTTTTGCATTCATAACTTAATCTGCTCTTTATCCAAAAATGTTCTGTGCTTCCACATTTGCACGTGAGTCCTATTTTATCTCTCTCAGATTTAAAATGATTTATACAATCATCTTCTGTCCCAAAATGTGCTGAAAAACTGAATAAATTCATATCTAATTGTTTGATTACTACAAATATACAAAAGTTATGATAAATTACGGATATTCAT
>NZ_JADQBD010000162.1:0-975 GCF_017808115.1 Chryseobacterium sp. RR2-3-20
CAATAGCACGATTTGTTTCCAAATAACCAAAGCTTACTATGGTAGTTTTATGTAAGTTACTATACAGGGTGGTCCATTAGCGTGTGGATGGAACATTGTCGGTTTATTATCACATACATTTAAAATTCAATAACGGGATATGAAGGACCCTTGAGGCTACGACCTAAAAATATTTTTAATGAAATTGCCATTGTTATACAGGGTGATTTATAACAAAGTTATATTTTTTGAAATGGAATGCTCTATATATTATTGCATATTTGGATTCCTTAGTCAATTTTAGCGTCACTTTATGTATAATACATGGTATCTAGAATGAGTCGTTTAGCCGCAATTCGTCATTTTTTCAAAAAGTAGATGTCCAGTAAAAATTGAATATCACATTTATTATAAAACTTAGGAGGCTGTGACTTTGCAGTATTACTAGTCATGAAATGCACTAACGCAAGCAGGACGGTCAAATTCTAACTCTTTTTGTATTTAAAGTAATTCATATCTCAATTTACAAAACTTCAATCAAAGGTAACTTGATTTTTTTAAATTGAACTACTAACTTTTTTTATTGCAGCAAATGTAGAATTTGATTACCTTTTTAACAATATAAGCATGTCGCTATTTATTTTTAATAGTTTTTGTTTAAATCAACAATTTCTAATAATTTGCAGTATTTTCAATGAACGAATTCTGTCACTTTAGTTTTATTTGGCATTAGAAATAATCAACACCAATTCATATTACACATTTATTAACAATGAGTTCGAAAAGCACAAAACAGTCAAAAAACACGATAACCAAAATAAAACGCTGACACAAAAAATTAGAATTATTTTAATAAATATTCAAAATTTCTACCACCTTGTTCTAAACAAATTTGGATTCGTCGATGAGAAGAAATTTTTACTCTATTTACTATTTCTGGATTAATTTCAGCAAAAGCGTTTCTAATTCTATTCTTCATATTTTCAGCTGTGGTTG
>NZ_JADQBD010000163.1:0-966 GCF_017808115.1 Chryseobacterium sp. RR2-3-20
ATAAAATTCTAAAAAATCTAAAAAATGATACCATAATAATTGAACTTGAAAATGGTTTGAAATATTATTATGAGAAAAAATAAAAACGTCGCCTAACATAGTATTGGCAAAATGCGGGATTAAACTCCGAATTGAAAATCCAACACTTTTTCGCCGCCGCTATTTTTCCATTCACAGTTTTTTTGTAATTTAGTTCATGGAAAAAATATCGGCTCAGTTTGGTCTTTCTTGAACTTTCAGTTCTCCGAAAGCCCGCACTTCGCCAATACTTTTTCCGTTAGCAGAAACCTCATTGAGAAACAGCATAAAACATATAAATTATAAATAAACTAACAAATGAAAAAAATTCTATTATTATCTGGAATTATTTTTTCCGGAATTTTAAGTGCACAAAACAACAGAGTTTCATTTTACAAAGAATATCTAAAGAAGGATTTAGTTAAGCAAATGGAAAAGGAATTTAAATATAAGAAGTATCCTAAATCATTGTTAACAGCACTTGCTGATACTTTAGTGACAAACAATGCTGCGCCTTGTAATATTGAAGGTTTTAATAATGATTATGAAGATGAATTAAAGATAAAATATGTTGAAAATCTAGATGAATTAACAAAACTTAATACTAATAAAGAAGAAATAAATAATAATTTATGTGGAATTTTTGGAGGGCTTCCTGAAATTGCAAAAGCAGGTTCTGAAGAAGGAATTTCAGAAAATGGTTTTGGCGAAGTAATTCCTAATGACCTATTTCTAATTCGAAGTTGGGGTGGCGGAAATTTTGTAGGTAGTACATATTACAGAATTATCAACGGAAAAATCATTCCTGTCAATATTGAACCAAAAGAAGATTTTTTCAAATTGATAAATAAAAAAATTTGATTATCCGTTTTTAATCATAACCCTGTAATGTTAGCAATAATAAGCCTTTCAAAGAGGCTATCTCCAAAATATCTTCGATTTAGCTTG
>NZ_JADQBD010000164.1:0-964 GCF_017808115.1 Chryseobacterium sp. RR2-3-20
GGAAAAAACAAACTATTACAATATGGGAGTTTATTTGGAATACTTTTTTTGCAGTATTACTATAATTCCCGCTATTTTTGTATTGAGAGAAAATATAAAAACAGCCAAAAGAAATATTAAACTTTATGTTGGAAGTTAAGAATTTGAATGTTAGTTTTAAAAATCACAAAGTTTTAGAAGATTTCAATTTGAATATTGAAAATGGAGAAATTCTAGGATTATTGGGAAAAAATGGAGCAGGAAAAACAACTTTCTTTGAATCGCTGTTTCAAAATGTGAAATTTTCAGGAGAAATTTCTTGGAAAAACAAACATTTAAAAAGAGAGCAAATCTCTTATTTAGAAACCGAAAATTATTTTTATCCCTACATTACAGGAAAAGAATATCTTTCCTATTTTTCAGAAAGTAAAAACTTGAAAAAAAGTGAACTAATTGAAAAATTTAAACTTCCATTAGGAAAGTTTGTGCAAGATTATTCTAGCGGAATGAAGAAAAAATTAGCACTTATTGGAATGTTATTATTAGATAAACCAATTAATATTTTAGACGAGCCTTTTAACGGAGTGGATTTTGAGGGCGTTCACATTTTATATGATATAATTAGAAACCTAAAATCGGAAAATAAGATTGTAATTGTTAGTTCGCACATTATTGAAACATTATTTCATACTTGCGATAAAATTGCAATTCTACAAAATGGGAAAATTGAGAAAATATATGAAAAAACTGAATATGAGCAACTTAAAAACTTTAAATTCTGAAAAAAGAACGACAGATAACATGGGTTTTGCAAGATGCGGGATTGAAGGAAATCTCAGAAATATTCTAGAAAATACCCGCAAAAAACCATTTCATTTTTTTTTGTAAATTTGAAAAAAATGAAAATGGTTTTTGCTAGAGATTGGTTCTCCTATCGACTTTCAGTTTACAGTAGCCCGCACCTCGCAAAGCCCCTTTCCGTTAT
>NZ_JADQBD010000165.1:0-953 GCF_017808115.1 Chryseobacterium sp. RR2-3-20
TCTTTGCCGTTCTTTCTTCGGCCGGGTTGATCATTTGTTAAGTCCAATGTGTATTAAAGGTGCTTAAAAAAAGGTCAACCTATTTTGGTGCGATAGATTCTCCAAAATTACAGCTAACGGAAAAAGTATTGGCGAAGTGCGGGCTTAATTTGAACGAAAGTTCAATTTAGACTGAACGTAGCGAATGCTTTTTCAATTTTGCACTTACCCCCGCATTTTGCCAATACAATGTTAGGCGACGTTTTTATTTTTTCTCATAATAATATTTCAAACCATTTTCAAGTTCAATTATTATGGTATCATTTTTTAGATTTTTTAGAATTTTATTTTCATTCTTTGACTCAATTATTTTTATATAAACTTTTGAATTATTAATATTTTCTTTTTCTAATTCTGTCTTGTCAACCTTTTGAAGAGTTCCTAATTTCCTTGATTCAACAGACTTTATTTTTTCATTTATTGAATCAATTTTTACTATCAATAAACGTTCTTTATTGTCGATAAATCTATATAAAAATCCACATTTAGCGTTTTGAAAATGAGATAAAATTCTATCATTCAATTGCTCTCCATTTAATATTTCCTTTTCATTATTTCCAACATATGAGTAGTCATGAAAATGAGAAGCAGGACATGCAAATAAGAATAATAAACTTAAAATTCCTAAGAGTAATTTTATCTTTTTTTCCATTAATTTACTTTGATTTGTGTAAAATGTCGCCTAACGGGAAAGGGCTTGGCGAAGGCGGGGATAAGAAAGACGGAAATTCCAACTAATCCCGAACCGAGCAAAAACCATTTTCGTTTTTTCAAAATTACAAAAAAATAAAAAAACGAAATGGTTTTTTGCGGCGAAAAGTGCTGAAATCTTCTAAATGATAACTCTCAACCCCGCTTTTGCCAAACCCATGTTGTGCGCAGTATTTTTAGTTCGGCGACTTGGATTTAACTCG
>NZ_JADQBD010000166.1:0-895 GCF_017808115.1 Chryseobacterium sp. RR2-3-20
CTACTGTCATGCAGCAACTGTCAGACAACAATTTGCTAAAGCCGGGCGTTTCAAACTAAAGTAAACAAAAGTATTAAGTTGTTTTTTGTTTCATATCAGTAAGAAGGAACGCTGAAATGGTTTTTCCTTACTTTCTTATTATCAAGACAACAATTAGAAATAAATATTGATTGTGTTGTAGCGAATTTCTGTAGTCAAACAGTTTTCTTTTTGTAAATGATAATTTCTGCAATAAATCTGAACACACTTAATATTTCCAAAACAGTTGAAGTTAGGTATAGGACATTGTACACAAAATATGTCTAGAATGTTCTGAAGAATCTAAAAATTGAATAATATACAGGGTGTTCTATTAAAAATAAGAAAGTTGGTACTGGCCACTGTTACAAGACACACCCCGTATAAAAAAATTTTCTTGCAAAAAAAGCCCCACTAAAAATACCCATCGATGTATCCGAGCGTCTGTTTGAACACTGCTCCATTTATTTATTATAGAATTTATTCCATTTGGCTGATACACACTGTATACTAAGTACCAAAATCGGACTTAACGGACGGTCAGCTTTCAATAAGTTATTTTGCGTGGTTGATTTTATATGAAATGAACCATCTACAAAAATATTTACAATATTACAAGACATCAATTACAGTAAAGGAACATGGCTTATATTTCAGGATCTGGAGCAAAGTACTTTTCTTTATCAAGAAATAAACTTGTGGAATGGCTGAAAGAATACGCAGCTTCAAATTTCACGGGAAAATACGACTATTTAACTGAAAAAGTGAAATCTGCAATGAGTAGTGATGACTTATTAGTATAATCTCAACAACGGATACATTTTTTTGTACAATACAATAAAAGGATGTCGGCGGCATCAAGAAACACAATTGCCTT
>NZ_JADQBD010000167.1:0-861 GCF_017808115.1 Chryseobacterium sp. RR2-3-20
TAAATAGCAATACGGTAACCTTAACAGGCACAGGCCAGCTACCATAATTATTTTGGTCCAGGGATTTAAAGCTTTCGGTAAAGGCTTTAACATCAAACGATTTTTTTGCGGTAATGTGAACGGGTTTTTTGACGAGTTTCGGTCTTTTTAGCGGATTGGTTAATTTCACCGTTATTTCTCCTTACTCGCACTTGCCGCAACGCCACTTGCAGCGGTAGCACTGGCGATGTCGGTTTGCTTAACCATGGTTGTTACCACAAAAGTCACGTAATTGGCTTCTGGTAATGTTGCGCTGGTACTGCTAGCACTGATGTTACCAGCAGCAGGTGCGGGTGTGGGTGCTTGATAAGCCACCGCATTGGGCTGCTGTATACTGACCACAGCCGATTTTTCTAACCACTGCGTCCCATCAAGACTGCGCATAAATGTCGAAATCACATTCGGGTTGTCGGCTTGACCGGTAAAGGTGATGGTATCAGCTTCACGCTTCATACTGGTTAAATACATTTGTGCGGGGATAATTCTGGCAATATCTTCCCAAATACGGACAGGGACAGGGCGACGGCCTTGCAAGTCTTGAATCACTTTCATACGCGCGATGATATCATCACGCTGCTGCTCGAGGGTTTGGATTTCTTTTAACGCCTTGTCTAAATTAGCGTTTTCTTGTTTGATGCGCTCATTAGCAAGCTGCTGGTTTTCTAGGGTGTTTTTATAGTAACTCCATGCCGCAAAGGCACCAAGTAGTGATAATAATAATACTGCAACCACTAAAGTCATAAACTCACGGTTTCTTTGTTCACGAAGTTCTTGACGCCAAGGAAGTAAGTTAATCTTTGCCATTAATCAAAACTCCGTAAC
>NZ_JADQBD010000168.1:0-851 GCF_017808115.1 Chryseobacterium sp. RR2-3-20
ATCAAGGGGTTCTTTTTTGAAATTAAATGTAAAGCTAAATGTAAAATAGGTATTTAGGCTGTTTCTATTTTTAATAATTTTTATTTAGGACAGTATTGCAAAAATCATATTTTATTTATATATTTGAAAAATATTTTTGATTATATCTTATTAAAACTAACATTAAAACAACTTAAAAATGAGAAAATTTATTTTATCCTTAGTATTTGCTTTAATTGCATTGCCATTATTTTCACAAACTGAAAAAGATGAAGTAGCTATCTTTCAAAACGCTTTTGGTATTGAAAAAAGAACGTTGATTGAAAATTATATGAAAGTTGACGAATCGAAAGCTGCTGAATTTTGGAAATTATACGAAACCTATGAAAACAGCAGAAGAGCCATGGGTTTAAAACGTATTCAAAACATAACAAAATACGCAGAAAATTACGAGAATTTTACACCAGAAAGCATCAATGCTTTAATGAAAAATGCTCTTGATGTTCAAAAAGAAATGACATCTTTATGGGGTTCAACTTATAAAAAAATGTCAAAAGTTATTACACCTGTGGAAGCTGCTAAATTCATCCAAGCGGAAATGTATATTGAAAACACTATACGTCAAGCCTTATTAGAACAAGTGCCATTAATTGGAGAGTTAAAATAAATCTTTTTAAAATTACACTTTTATAACAAATCGGAATAGCAATTAATGTTAATCCGATTTGTTTTTTTTATAAATTTGTAACTTCAATACTTTTTATTAAATACACCCAATAGCGTCCTAAATAAAAAAATAAGAAGGAATTAAAGTAACTCAAAGTATCTTTGAGGTTGACAACAAAAAAACCTTCTTATGGATTCAAAATTAA
>NZ_JADQBD010000169.1:0-828 GCF_017808115.1 Chryseobacterium sp. RR2-3-20
CCGTTATCTGTCATTCTAAAAGCGAGAGCGTAAAACAAAAACGGATTTGAAAAAGATATTTCACCACTTTATTTTTAGAATTCAACAAGGTTTCAGAATATTTAATTTGAATCCTAAAATAAGTCTCCCAATTTTGCTTGTTTTAGGCGCTTTGGTTGCGGTAAAACTTCCTTCAAATTATTATTATCCCGCAATTTTCTTTGCTTTAACTCTAACTTTTCACATCAATAGAAAAGACATTCCATTTTTAAAAAAAGTTTTTGTAAAAAATTGGAGGTTAATAATTTACATTGAATCTGCAATTATTTATGTGTTATTTATTTTGGGAAATATAAATTATAAAATTGATAAATTGGGTATTTCGCTATTTTTTGCGATAATATTATTTTCTTTTTTTTACCCAAAAGCAAAACCAAATTTATCGCTTAAATGGAATTTTATTCCCGATTCATTGTTTGAATTTAGAAGTTTTTTAAGGAAAAACACTTGGTTTGCAATTATCGGTTATGTAATTATAGTTTTATCTGCGTATCAAACTGCATTATTGATTTTTGTAGGTATTTTCATTTTAGACTACTTTTCAAATATTTACGAACACAATGAAAGTAAAGAAATGTTGGAGATGTATTTTAAAAAGTATTCTTTTGAGCAAAAGTTAAAATCAAATCTCAACTTCTTCAACCTTTTACTTTTGCCAACTTATGTAGGATTTTTAATAATGAATTACAAAGACAGTATTTTCTTAATCTATTATTTTGTATTTATGAACTTTTATTTTTCACTTATTTTAACAAGAAAATATAAAATTTACAACCATAAGGAAAAAAC
>NZ_JADQBD010000016.1:0-52166 GCF_017808115.1 Chryseobacterium sp. RR2-3-20
TCTGTCCCAAAATGTGCTGAAAAACTGAATAAATTCATATCTAATTGTTTGATTACTACAAATATACAAAAGTTATGATAAATTACGGATATTCATAATTTAAATTACGATGGGCTTACAAAATACATATCCATTGCACCTTTGCCTTTGGTTTCAATTTTTCCCCGATACTCAAAAACGAAATCATCTTTTACCAGTTGGTACGTGGCTTCGGAAATATTCAATTTTCCGGAAGCACTGTTTTGTTCCATTCTTGCAGCGGTATTCACGGTATCTCCCCAAATATCATAGGCAAATTTTTTCACGCCAACAATTCCCGCAATTAAAGGTCCTGAATGAATACCAATCCGAATGTCCAAAGCATTAGGATGCTGTAGTTTACGTTGCTGAATATAAGAAAGAATTTCCAAACTTGCCTTTATGGCATTTTTTGCATGTTCTTTGTTGGAAACAGGTAAACCGCTCACCGCCAAATAGGCATCTCCAATGGTTTTTATTTTCTCCAGACCATGTTTTTCCATAATGCTGTCGAATTCGGTAAAGCAGATATTCAGTTCATTCAAAACTTCCTGTACGCCTATTTTTTCGGAATTTGCAGTAAAATTTACAAAATCTGTAAAGATGACAGAAACTTCATCAAAATGTTTTGCACTTGTAGTACCTTTTTCTTTCAGTTCTTCTGCAACTTCATGAGGAAGGATATTTAATAACAGATTTTCTGATTTTTGCTTTTCTTCTGCGATTTTTTTATTGTCTTTACGCTTTTGGTTGTAAGAATAACCGGCAAAACCAAGCAAAAGAAGCGATAAAGCGGCTCCTATTGCCCACATATTTTTTTCAGACTTTGAAGTCTCTAACTCTGCTTTGGCAACGGCATCTTTTTTCTCCTGATTTATTTTAGAAATTTCTTTTTCTTTTAAAAACTTCAGATTGACAGCTTTTTGCTGTTCTTCATATTTTATCTGAATTTCTTTTCGCTTTAAATCTTCCTCCAAAAGCAATCTTCTTCGTTCTTCTTCGGTTTTGGCGGCAGCTTGTTTCTTTTCGTATTCGAATTTCAAAGCTTTGAGCTCTATTTCTTTTTGAAGCTGAAATCTTTTGGTTTGCTCTTGTAATTCTATTTTTGCCTTTTGTTCCTGCAATTCAAAATCTGACTGAGTGTCGGCAAAAGATTTCATTTTTTCTAAGCCATACGTTTCCTCATTTTTTGCATCAAATTTTTTCAGATAAAATAATGCTTTTTCATAATTTCCAAGCTTTTCGTAGGCTTTGTACAACGCCTCATAATTTTGAATAAAGATTTCTGATGCAACAATCGTTTTTTGGTTTTCAAAATAGTCTAAATTTTGAGATTGAAGACGAATGAGATTTTTTAGTTCGTTCTGTTTTTCGAGATTCGTTTTAAAATCGATATTTTCGTCTAATAATCCATTCAGATTAATAAGTCCTTTCTGACATACATAGTAATTATACATCGGGTCTTTGTCCGAACTTAATGCTAAGGATTTATTGATTTCGGTTTCAGCTTTTTCATATTTTTTTTGTTTGAAATCTATATCCGAAAGATAATAGTAAATCATTTTTAAGTTGTCGTTCAGTTTGTTTTTTTCAAAATACTGCTTAGAATCTTCCAGGAAAGTGCGTGCTTTTTCGTATTGCTTCGTTTCAGAATAAATGTTTCCTATAAACATTTTAGAATTGGCAATTTTAAAGTCGTCTTTACTTTTATTGGCTAGAGTTAAACTTTCGTCAAAATACTTTAATGATTTTCTGAAATCTTTGTTTGAAAGGTAAAATATACCCGCCAAATTATATGCTTGGTATAAATATTCAGGGAAATTTGCTTTGGTGAATTCTATGTAAGTGTTTAAAGATTTGTAGCCCTGTACCGGATTTTCTTGTGCAAAATTATTTTGAAATAATCTTTGATAGGCTAAAAGCACCAGTTTTTTATCTTTTATCTTTTTTTGCTGGTCAAGATTTAAAATAAGATTGCAATATTCATTCGCTACTTTAGAATTTTTGTTTATTGAATTTACGGATGCTAACAAATAGTAATTTAAAGCTCTTTTATCGTAATTTTCAGTTTTATTCAGATATTTTTCGGCTTCAATGAGGTACTTTTCGCTCTCGGCTATATTCATTTTTTGGGTGAGAAGATTACCGATGAAAAGATTAGATCTGCCTATTTGTTCGATATTATTTAACTTTTTATAGCTAGATAAACTAATTTTCCCATAGACTAAAGCACTATCTATATTTTTGGTATCAATATAAGTATTGGCTATTTCTTCTGACAGTTTTGCCCGGTCAATATCAATTTTTGCCGCGTTTAATTTGTTTTTTAGACTTGTAATTTCTTTTGAATCCTGAGCATGATAAAAATTGATACCAAAAGAAAAAAGGAATATTAAGAAAAAGAGAGAATATTGCTTCTTCAAGACAGCGGTTTTATTAGGTTTTCACAAAAATAAGAAAAGTTTAACCTCTATAAATAAAAATCCTTCAAAGTTTTAAATTGTGAAGGATTTTTAATCATAAAAAGGTGAAATTTATTAAAAAACAGTTTTAAATTCTAAATAACTAGTATTTTCTTTAATACCGGTTTTTTGTAAATTCTTAATGATAATATTCTTCTTTAATTTATTTTTCGTATTTCTAAGATGAAATATTTACCAATTCACCAACATAAAAATAATTATTATGAATAATATAAAATTTGAAATATCTCCTTATCAGGACGAACTGCAACTTTACATAGATGATGAAAAAGTCGGTTTTATGTCTATATCATTGGATGGAAGATTGCTGAATGTGCATTTTACCAAAATAGACGAAAAGTACGAAGGTCATGGTTTTGCCAAACTTCTTTTAGATAAACTGGTAAATTATGCAGAAGATAAAGATTTAATGATAGATCCTGAGTGTGATTTTGTAAGACAACAACTGGAAAATCATCCGAAAAGATATAAAGGCATTTGGCACGATTAGTTTTTATTTCCACCAAGCTTCAAATTCATTTTCAGTATTATTTAGATCCAGAATTTCGCCAATTTTTGGAGTTGAGATTTTGATGTTCAAACCATTAGATAAATCGGTTATTTTTTGTAGCGGTTCATTCCAAGGATGTAGTGCCAAAGCAAATTTCCCCGAATGTACAGGAATAATATTTTTTGCATTAATATCTAAACTTGCCTGAACCACATCTTCAGGAAGTGCGTGAATGTATTTCCAAGCTTCATTATACTGTCCATTTTCAAGAATGGCAAAATCAAAAGGTCCGAATTTTTCTCCTATATTTTTGAAATGAGCATCATAACCGCTGTCACCGCCCAAAAATATTTTTAAAGATGGAGATTCCAGCACATAAGAAGTCCATAAAGTATTGTTTCTGCTGAATTTTCTCCCCGAAAAATGTCTTGCAGGAGTATAAGAAATCCTGAAATTATTTTTAAGTTGAACCGTTGCTCCCCAATCTTCCTCAATAATCTGATTTTCAGAATATCCCCATTTTTCGAAATGAGAACCCACTCCAAGAGGTACAATAACTTTATCCACTCTATTGCGAATTGCCTTTACCGTAGGGTAATCCAAATGATCGTAATGGTCATGAGTAATCACAAGATAATCAATATTCGGTACGTCTTGTGGTTTAAAAAAATCTGAACCTTCAAAAGCTTTGTTGAATATAGGAAACGGAGAACCATATTTACTCAAAACAGGGTCAATTAAAAAAGAAATACCATCAATTTTCAGAAAATAAGATGAATGTCCTAGCCAAATGAACATATTTTTATCATGAGGGAGATTTTTAAGATCAGTCTTTATTATTGGAATTGCTTTATTCGGCTTAAGCAAAGGATCTTTCTTTCCGAAAAAAAAATCTTTCATCACTTTCGGCATGGAATAACCTTCGGCAAACTGAGGAGTAAAACTTTGGTTCTGAAATTGTTTATCACGATAGTTTTCAGACTTTAAAATTCTTTCCAGACGTTTACCACTGGGCTTTGCACCAAAAACTTCGGACGAAAGAATGAAATATGCAGAAATTGCTAATACAACTAAAACCGCAAGAAAATAAATCATTTATATTTTTTTTTTAGATAATCAACTTTTTATTCTGACGAATGAATTTCTGTTTTACTTTATTTGAACATCCGAAATGATTAATATTCCATGAATTCGGGATAAGGATTTAAAAAACGGAAAGCTATTGTATGTTAAGATAACTTTCAAAATTTAAATAAAGTTTACTACATTCGTTAACAAAAAACCGACCTTGAAATATTTCTGTATTACGGCTCTTGTTTTCATTATGACTTCCTGCAGTTCTGTGAAAAACCATAACGAACAAATGTTGGAAATGATTTCGCCGGAAAATCTCAGAGAAGATGTAGATTTTACCTATTCTAAACTTCAACAACTTCATCCGAAACTTTACTGGTATATTTCAAAAGAACAACTCGATTTTAAGTTCGACAGTCTTAAAGCTACCATTAATAAACCACTCAATTCTGTTCAGTTTTATTTTAAATTGCAGCCAATTATCGCTCAAATCAAAGAAGGACATCTTTCTCTTAAAATTCCGTCCAGAAGGCTATCAAGAAAAGAAATTAAAACTTTAAAAAACAAAAAAGGTCTTTTTGGGAGATTCGAATACCGTATAGAAAATAATCATCTCTACTTTACGGAGAATAAAGATTCTATTAAAAATATTGTACCCGGAACCGAACTGCTTGAAATAAATAATGAACCGGTATCCAAATATATAAAAAAATACAGTGCACTTATTAATAGTGACGGCGATAATAAGACTTTTCAGCGGTATTTTCTCAGTGATACTTTTTTTAATTTTTATGTAGCCGAAAAAGGGATTTTAGACAGTGCAAAAATAAAAACTCTTTATAATAAAGAAGTAAAACTCATCACATTAAAAAGAGATGTTAAAAATGAAAAAGAACTGGCAAAAGAGAAAATAGATTCTAAAAGAACACCCGAAAAAAAGGTGAACGATTATGTAGCATTCAGTAATTCTTACAACAGAAGTTTCAGATTTTTAGATAAAGACAGTGCGATTGCTTATATCAAGATTAAAAGTTTTTCCGGAACTTATTCTGAGAAATTTTACAAACAGACATTTTCAGAAATAAAAAAAGCCCGTTCCTCTTATCTGATTATTGATGTCAGGGATAATTATGGTGGTTCTCTATCAGAAATTAACGATTTGTATTCGTATCTTGTTCAAAAACCTTTTGTACTGATAAAACCATCTCAGCTTACCTCAAGAATGAGTCCTTTCAGAACCAATTATTTCCGAAAAACAAATCCTATTAATTATACTTTCAAGACATTTGCTTATCCAGGTTTCTTTTTTCATCATTTATTGAGTGTTTATAAAGGTAAAGATGGAATTTCCTATTATAAAATGAAAGAAAATAAGCCTACAAAGCCAAAAGAAGATTGTTTTAAGGGGAAAATATATGTTTTGATTAATGGCAGCAGCTTTTCGGCTTCCTCAGTTTTCTCATCAAAACTGAAGAATGATGAAAGGGCTGTTTTGGTAGGAGAGGAAACCGGCGGAGCCAATGACGGAACTGTTGCCGGATTTTATTCTTACCAAAAACTTCCGCATTCTAAGATAGACCTGCCAATCGGTTTGCTTTTAGTACAGCCCAATATAAATTTCGACGAAAAGCATAGAGGAGTATTCCCGAATATTCCCGTTACAGAAAGTTTACAGGATATTATAGATAAAAAAGATGTTCAGCTGCAATGGATTTTAAATAAAATTTCTGCGGATAAAAACTAAAACATTATTTAATTCCTTTTGTATGGGTTTCCAAAGTATATACCGAATTTGAAGCCGTAATAAAAAGGATATTGTTTTTTTCTCCTCCGAAAGTTACATTTGCCGTCCATTTTTCGGGAACTTTAATGTGGTGAATTTTTTCTCCTTTACGGTTAAAAACGGTAACGCCATCACCTGTAAGGTAAAGATTTCCTTCTTCATCAAGAGTCATTCCATCTGAGCCCATTTCACAGAAGAGCTTTTTTTCTGAAAGTTTTCCTTCCCCTAAAATATCATAAACGTATGTTTTATTGGCATCAATATCAGAAACATAAAGTTTTTTTAAGATTTGGCTGCCAATAATTCCGTTGGGTTGAACAAATTTTTCAAGCCTTGATATTTTACCGTTTTTATTACGGTAATACAGGTGTTTTTCTGGGATTTCAACTTTGAAATCAGTCCAGTATTCTCGGTTGTACAAAGGATCTGTAAAATACATTCCGCCCAATTCATCAATCCAAAGATCATTGGGACCGTTCAGTCTTTTTCCTTCAAAACCTTTAGATAAAATTTCTACAGATTTATCTTTGCCGATTTTCCATATTTCTCCTTTGTTATCGGAACAGGTAATAAGATTGTCGTTTTTATCGAAAAAAGTACCATTCGCACGACCTGTTTTGTCTAAAAATAATTCGATTTTATCTGTTTTCCAGTCCCAAAAATATATTTTGTCGTTGGGCTGATCTGTGAAATAAACGTTTCCCGTTTTGTCTGTTGCAGGTCCTTCAGTAAAACTGAAATGGTTTGAAATTAATTTTGGCTCAGTATTTTCTTTAAACATATTTTTATATTTTGTTGATTGGCAACTGAATAATACCAAAACCAAACCAACAAAAGACAAAACTTTTCCGTTATTCATTTCATAAAATTTAATGGCAGACAATTTACGATTTGTGATGTAGTTTCAAAAATTTTATCTTTGAATTTTCAGGATTTAATGTAATGAAGACAAATTTACCCGACAAACTGTATTATTCTATAGGAGAAGTAGCCAAAGCATTCGATGTAAATGCTTCATTAATAAGATATTGGGAGCAGGAGTTTCCTATTATTAAACCTAAGAAAAATAAAAAAGGCAACCGTTATTTTACTCCGGAAGACATTAAAAATTTCAAAATTATTTACCATTTGGTAAAAGAAAAGGGATATACGTTGGATGGAGCAAGAATTGCACTCACTACAAACAGTAAAATTTCTGAAACCGTTACCCTTATAGACCGACTAGAATTTGTAAAGGCAGAACTTCTCAAACTTAAAGATTCTTTGGTGGAGAAAGATCAAGATTAGTGTTTTTTTATTAAAATTTTTATTTTTTTTAAATCCGATTCAATTATTTTTTATCTTTAATGTAATAAAAACACACTAAAGATGAGAAATAATTATTACCGTAAAATGGCAATTCTTGGAGTTTCTTTCCTTACTTTGCTTGCTTTTAAAAAATATACGGACCATAAGGAAAGCAAATTTCCTGAAATAAGTTTTGTAGAAGATGCTTCCTCCAATATCATTTTGTCCGAATTCAATCCTAATGATTTAGATTCTGAAGAATGGCAGAAATTGGGATTTTCTGAAAATCAGAGCCGAACAATTTTAAAATATAAAGATATTGTCGGAGGAAATTTTATTTCCAAAGAACAATTCAGGAAATGTTTTGCTGTTTCTAAAGAAAAATATGCCCAGCTTGAACCATTTTTACTGCTTCCGGATAATGGGAAATCTACATCTAATTTCAGTAACAGTTTTGCAGATAAAAAATCTCTTATAATCAGCGGAAAATTCAATCCGGATCATTTTTCCGAAGCCGATTGGCGCAAAATGGGCTTTTCTGAAAAACAGTCTGCTGCAATTTTAAAATACAAAGATTATTTGGGCGGAAGTTTTGTAAGCAAAGAAAAATTTAAGGACTGTTTCATTATTAATGATGAAAACTATAAAAAATTGGAACCTTTTCTTATTCTGCCTGCTAAAACTCCTGTCAATTTTAATTCTTACGCTTCAAAATCTGCATCAAATGTTCGTTTAGAGCCATTTAATCCTAATTCTTTGGATGTTAAAGGTTGGATAGGTTTAGGATTTTCCGAAAAACAGGCAACTGTAATTGTTAATTACCGCGACAGAAATCTCAAAGGAAATTTCAGAAGTTTGGATGATATTAAAAACTGCTTTGTAATTTCTAAAGAGAAATTCGATGTGCTGAAAAGTTTTATCAGACTAGATCCTTCAACAATAAATAATAAACCTTCAGCAAAGACAGAACTGAAACAGGAAAAAACAGATTTTTCTAAAACAGATATGAATTCTATCACTTTTAAACAACTTTTGGAATTCGGGTTGGATGAAAAAAGTGCCGGTTCTATGATTGGTTTTCGTAAAAAGCTTGGCGGATTCATGACAAAAGAACAAATTCTGGAAACCTATAATATTGATAAAGAATTGGTACAGAAACTTTTAAGCATCGCTCCTTTGGACAATTCAAAAGTGGAAAGATATACTTTGGTGGATGCACCCGAAGATTGGCTGAAAAATCATCCTTACTTTAAATATTCTGCTGACAAAATTATCTATTACCGAATAAGCAATCCCGATGACCGTAAAATTTGGAAGTTATTGAAAACCAAGCCGGAATACGAAGCGAGAATGAAACTTTATCTGAAATAATAGCATTAGGACAGAGTGGTGATGAATTCGGGCGACAAAGCAATAACCCCTTCGGTTAAATTTTCAGGATGAGCAGTAAAACCTTTCAGTTTTGAAGTTTTTCCTTTAATAACCAGATCCATCAACTGTTTTTCTGAAAGCTTTTTTCCGAAAATTTCAAAAGAGATTTTAAAACCACAATTTTTAAAATCGGAACAGCCTACCGCTGTTTTGCCTTTCATTAAATGATGATTTTGGCATTTAGGGCATAGGGTTTCTTCCCAAGATTGCTGTTCTTTTTTTACAGCAGGTTCTCGTTTTTTCTTTTCTTTAGGTTCCGTTTTTTCTTCTTCTAAAGTGATAACTTTGCCTTTACCATCGACTACCTTTTTTGTAAGTTCGGTAACCATTTGGATAAGTTCGTCTTTAAACTGGTTGGCTTCGTATTCTCCTTTTTCTATTTTGCGGAGTTTAAGTTCCCATTCTCCCGTAAGTTCCGGGCTTTTAAGTAACTCATCTTCAATAGTATCAATTAGCTGTATTCCTGTAGGTGTTGCAATGAGATTTTTTCTTTTTTTCTCAATATATTTCCTTTTAAAAAGAGTTTCGATAATATTGGCACGGGTAGAAGGTCTTCCTATTCCGTTATTTTTCATCATTTCTCGAAGTTCTTCATCATCCACTTGTTTTCCTGCGGTTTCCATGGCTCTTAGAAGGGTGGCTTCTGTATAAGGCTTGGGTGGAGATGTTTTTCCCTGATGAATGATAGGATCATGCGGTCCTGTTTCTCCTGCTACAAATTCTGGGATGGTCTGTTCTTCTTCCTTATCTTTTTCTGATGTTTCTTCTTTTGGTTCTTTTGCGTAAACTGCTCTCCAACCCGGTTCTAGAATTTGTTTTCCGCTGGTTTTAAAAGGTATAGTTCCTACTTTTGCCTCTACAAGAGTATTAGATATTTTACATTCAGGATAAAAAACCGAAATAAATCTTTTGGCAATTAAATCATAAATCAGTTTTTCTTCTCTGCTTAAATTCTGTGAAGGCGGTATTTCGGTAGGAATAATCGCATGGTGATCGGTAACTTTAGTATTGTCAAAAACTGCTTTAGACTTAGGAATAGGAGCTTGAAGTAAAGGAGCTATCAGTTCCTGATAAAATTTCATGTTCCTTAGAATTCCTTCTATTTTAGGATATAGACTTTCAGATAAATAAGTGGTATCTACACGGGGATAAGTAACGTGTTTCTTTTCGTAAAGGCTTTGGATATAATTTAAAGTATTTTCTGCAGAATATCCGTATTTTTTGTTGGCTTCTACCTGAAGTCCCGTCAAATCGAAAAGTCGGGGATTTTTTTCTTTCCCTTCTTTAATTTCGAACGAAACAATCTCAAAAGAATTTTGTTTTAAATATTCCAGTCCTTTTTCTGCACGATCTAAATTTTTTAGTCTGTCTATTGCGGCATTAAAAATAACTTCACGGTATTTGGTTTTGAGTTCCCAATATTCTTCAGTAGTAAAAGCATCAATTTCTTTCTGACGCTGAACTAGCATTGCAAGAGTAGGGGTCTGAACTCTTCCAATAGAAAGTACAGCTTTATTTCCACCAAATTTTTTAGTGAAAAGACGTGTTGCATTTATTCCCAAAAGCCAATCTCCAATAGCCCTTGCATTTCCTGCAAGATATAAATTTTTATAATCTTCGGCGGGTTTTAAACTTGCAAATCCTTCTTTTATAGCTTCTTCCGTAAGAGAAGAAATCCATAATCTTTTTATCGGTTTGTTGCATTTCGATTTCTGTAAAACCCATCTTTGGATGAGTTCTCCTTCTTGTCCGGCATCCCCGCAATTAATAACTTCATCACATTCTGCCACTAATTTTTCGATTACTTTAAATTGGTTTTCTACGCCTTTATTGGAAATAAGTTTAATTCCGAAATTGTTAGGAATGATGGGGAGCAGAAAAAGATTCCAGGATTTGTATTGCGGCCCATAATCGTGGGGTTCTTTCAAGGTACAGAGATGCCCGAAGGTCCATGTAACACAATATCCGTTTCCTTCCATGTATCCCTGTTTAGGCATGGTGGCTCCTAAAACTTTGGCAATATCTTTGGCAACGCTAGGTTTTTCGGCAATACAAAGTTTCATGAATAATGAGATTATTGGAAGGGCTGCAAAATTCGGGATTTTTTTTGAATTTGAATATCATTTTTAGATTTTTATATAGTTAAAAAAGAAGTTAATCAGATTTAGAAATACCTCTTCAAATACTTAAATTTTTTGTCTTTTAAACTATTTAATTTATTTTTGCCCAAACTATAAATAATGAAAAAAACAAGATTTCTATTCGTTGCCATCATCACATTGGCTTTTCAGTTAGTAAGTGCTCAGAAAGAAGCAAAACCTGCAAAAGAAGTTTTCGATCTCTATTTTAATTCTTGGGTTAAAAATGATGTAACAGCACAAAAAGCACTTAACGATTACCAAAGACCAACTGTTGAGGGACAAGATATGTATCAGTTCGATCCCAGCCTAATGTCTGAAAATGATAACGCTATGGTTGATAATTTTTTGTCTATGTTTTCTAAAGCCACTGCATCTGCCAATAAAGCTGAAACAAAAGCTTATTTTGATGCAATGCTGCATAATTTCAGAAATCCAGTGTACAAATTGAAATCTGTAAAGATGGTGGATAATGAATATGTAGAAAACCAAAAAATTGCTCACTATGTTTATGATGTAACTTTCAAAGTTCCGGAGCAATTAAATGATGAAGAAAAAAAACAGTTCGATTTTAAAAATCTAAAAACCGTTAAACCAGAATTATTAAAGAAGCTTTTGGTAACAATGACTGATAAACTAAAAAATGCTTCCCGTACGATTACTACAGAACAAGAGTTTGATCTTTATGCAGGTGAACAAGATGGTAAAACCTATTATTACAATGGAGATCCGTCCGTATTGGTAACGAATCTTACAGACTTTTATTTCGACAATGTTAATATCTCAGGACAGCAATAATTATTTTTTAAAGATGTTACTAAGATAAAAAAGCCTTGTACAATTTTGTGCAAGGCTTTTTTATTTTTTTAAATTGCTTTTTTATCCGTTAGTTCGGCTTCAAAAACATCGGTAAAATGTTTTTTAATTTTAGTTTTAATGCTTTCCATTTCTTCAGCACTAAGTTCTCTTTCCAATTCTCTTTTTAGAGAAGTTACCTGTTTATCTTTAATTCCACAAGGGATAATGTATTCGAAGTAACGCATATCTGTATTTACATTCAGGGCAAAACCATGTAACGTTACCCAGCGGGAAGCTTTTACACCCATTGCACAGATTTTTCTCGCGTAAGGTTTTCCCACATCCAGCCAAACACCGGTTTCTCCTTCGGATCTTTCTCCTTTCAATCCAAATTCTGCGATGGTACGAATAATAACTTCTTCCAAATTCCTCATATACTTATGGATGTCTGTGAAGAAATTTTCAAGATCGAGAATAGGGTAGCCTACAATTTGTCCGTATCCGTGGTAAGTAATATCTCCGCCTCGGTTTACTTTTACAAATGTTGCATCAATTTCCTTTAGTTTATCTATTCCTGCGAGCATATTTTCTTCGTGTCCACTTTTTCCTAAAGTATAAACATGCGGATGTTCTACCAAAAGAAAATGATTGGGAGTTATGATGTGATCCTCTTCAGGAAGATCGCGGTTTTTTATTTTAAGATCGATAATATTTTTCATCAGCGACTCCTGATAATCCCAGGAAGACTGATATTCTCTTGTTCCTAAATCTTCAAATTCTACTATTTTATTTTGATGTGTGTTCATAAGCGATTTCGATAGTACAAATTTAGCGTTTTTTAACCGTTCTTAAATTCATTAATATCATTTAGTAGTATTTATCTAAAGTGTAGATTCTCAAATGTGTAATTCATAAATATTTTGATGTATCAATCTAAAACAAAATTACGGATGATGTTTTTTCCCTGTGGAGTCAAGATGCTTTCCGGGTGAAACTGTACCCCAAAAACAGGATATTGTTTATGCTGAAGTGCCATAATCATCCCATTTTCGTCATCGGCAGTTATTTCCAGCTCTTGGGGGAAATTTTCTCGGTTTACTACCCAACTGTGATATCTTCCGGCTTCAAATTTATCAGGGATATTTCTGAAAAGTTGAGAATCTTTCTTTAAAATATGGGTAGGAGTAGAGACGCCGTGAAAAATTTGGCTAAGGTTCATTAAACTTCCACCAAATGCTTCAGCAATTGCTTGTTGACCTAAGCAAACACCCAAAATACTTTTTTTAGAAGCATATTTTTTTATCAGTTCCAGTAAAATTCCGGCTTCTGAGGGAATTCCGGGACCAGGAGAAAGAATGATTTTATCAAATTCCTCAATTTCCGGGAGTTGTATGGAGTCATTTTTGGCAACCGTAACAGTTTTACCCACAATCTGTTCCACCATCTGAACAAGATTATAGGTAAAGCTGTCGTAATTGTCTAGAACTAAAATTTTCATCGTTCAATTTGGATGCGAATTTATAAAATAGCAATCAATTTTTATATACTATTTTGCACCGTTATTCTTCTACATTTTTCAGTCCCATCAAAAGGTTATAGGCACCTTTTGTAACAAATTTTTGGTTCATTAGATTAGGATTTAGCATAAAAATTTCTGTTCTTCCATTTTCAGAATTACCAATTTTTACCTCTGTCATTTTGTAAGTTTTTGGCTTAATTTGTTGGAAAATATATTGCTTGCTTTCCCAGGTAATAACGGCATCATCAGGAACGGTATTGCCAGTTTCACTATGGGTTTCTATTTCTGCATTCATGTATGTTCCGGGGATTAGATTTTTATCATAATCTATAAAATGACAATGTATAATAACGCTTCTGTCCGGCTGAAAATCTTTTCCGATTAGAATAATTTTAGCAGCGTATTTCTTGTCGGGATTCTGATTGGTGTAGGCATAAACCATTTGTCCTACAGAAATTTTGTTCAGATCTTTCTCAAAAACCGTAAGAGCCAAATGAACATCGTCGGTATTAACGATTTCGAAAAGTTTATCCGTTGGCGAAACGTATTGCCCGATTTTCACGTTTACACTGGAAATATAACCCGAAACCGGCGAAGAAACAGAAATACTTCTTCTGATGTTTCCGGCATTTAGATTTTCGGGATTAATGCCCATTGTTCTTAGTTTTTCTGCCATTCCTCGCATCATAATATTCTGGTTTTGAGCTTCTGTTTGAGCTTGCTGCATTACTTTATCGGAGGAAGCTTTACTCTTGTTAAGGTCGCTTTGTCTGCTGTAATCTTTTTTAGCATAGCTCAAATTAGATTTTGCCAAAAGATAATCTTGTTGCAGTTGCACAATTTGTGGATCTTCTAAAATTGCAAGAGTTTCTCCTTTATTTACATGCATTCCGGGCATAAATTTGGTGAATTTTACATAGCCTCCGCTTGGTGAAGAAACACTTGCCAGATTCTGTGGAGGTACATCTACCGTTCCGTTGATGGTAATTTTTGCCGAGATTTCTTCTTTACCTAAAATTCCGGTTTCTATTCCCGCATTTTTCATCTGAGCATCGTTTAAAGTAATCTGGTTTTCGGCAGCTACAGTTTCGAATTTTTCTTTTTTTACCTCTTCCTTTCCACAAGAAAAGATGAGAAATAGGGTTGATAATAAGAATATATTTTTCATTGTAATCTTAATTTTTTTTAAAGACAGTTTTATTTTTATTCAGTTGCTAATGCATTCAGTTCAATAATTTTATCATTCAGATCTTTCAATCTGTCGATGTATTTGTTTTGAATTTCGAATGACTGATTAACTAAAATTGTCCATTCCAGATAATTAATTTCTCCGTTATAATATTGGTCATTGGCAGTTTTCAAAATAGTTTCACTGTTCTGAAGCCCTGTTTTTTGATAGTAAGCGATTTCTGTATTGATTTTTTGATATTGTCCGAAAGTTTGTGCATACTGATTTTTAAGATTTATCAAACCGAACTGATAATTGTTTTCTGCGATTTGCTGATTGACTTTTTGTGCTTCAATCACCGATTTCTGTGCAGAATTGAAAATGGGTACTCCAATCCCAATCATTCCCGAATGAAATCTTGCAGAACGTTCGTAGAATTTATTGTCTGCACCATTTCCGTACATGCTCATATTGTTGTAAGCAATGTTGAATGTAGGGCTTAGTTTTGCTTTTTCGGTTCTCAGTTTTGCATTTTGGATGTTTTTTTCCTGTTCAAGCTGTTTTAGAACAATCGGGTTTCCCTGAAAGTCAGAATTCAATAAGTTAAAATTCAAGCTGGAATATTTTAACGGTTCATTTTCATAAAGATTCCCGTCATTAATCAGAAAACTCAGCTTTTGAATAGCAATTTCCCGGTCTTTTTCTAAAGCATTCAACTGTATTTCTGCCTGACTTCTCAAATTTTCGGCGGTAGATTTTTCCAATATGTTACTTTCTCCCTTTTTTAGGCGTAAATCTGCTCTTTTGAAATATTGAGTAAAAATATTTTCAACTTTTTTAAGCAGTTCTCTTTTTTCTGTAAAATAACTCAGTTCATTATAAACCAATGAAATTTCTCGTTTAAGCTGCCATTTTTGAAGTTCTAAATTAATTACAGAGCTTTTCCATTCTTCTAGCAATAAATTTTTCTGTGCATTATAAAATTTCGGAAGACGAATGCTTTGGCTTACAGAGAATTTGTTATCCATGTAAAATGAATTCATCTGTCCAACTTCCGCCGAAATATTTAGCGGATCAATTACTACGGCAGATTTTTTCATTTTTTCCTGATAAGTAATTTGCAATGTACCGCTTTTAAGATTCAAATTATTCTTGAAAGCCTTATCTATAGCAGTTTCTAATGATACTGGAGTTTGGCAGACTGCGTTTCCGAAGATCAGCAGTATTATTATTTTTAAGAATTTATTGTTCATATTTTAGGTTTTGCTCAAGGCAAAATGTTTTAATTAAGGTTGGAATTTTAAATTTTTGGTTCATCTGTTTCTGCCAATTTTCTTTTTTTAGCAGGAAAATGTCTTTCAAACCAAATGTACATTATGGGTAAAAGGTACAAGGTGAGGAAAGTTGCCAAGAGAAGTCCGCCAATTACCACAGTTGCCAAAGGTCTTTGTACTTCTGCACCTTCACCATTGCTGAGTGCCATTGGTAAAAAACCGAGAGACGCAACAAAGGCAGTCATTAAAACAGGTCTTAGTCTGGTTTTCCCACCAATTTTTACAACATCGTTCAAATCCGAATGTTTTTCTTTTTGGCGGTTAAATTCTGCAATCAGAACTATTCCGTTAAGCACCGCTACACCGAAAAGAGCAATAAAACCAACTCCGGCAGAAATACTGAAATTCATATCTCTTAACCAAAGAGAAAATATTCCTCCGATTGCCGAAAGTGGAATGGCAGAAAAAATTAATAAACCGTATTTAATGGATCTGAAAGAAAAATACAACATCAGTAAAATTAAAAGTAAACTAACAGGAACGGCTATTGCAAGACGGGATTTAGCTTGCTGAAGATTTTCGAATGTTCCGCCATATTTAATAGAATAACCCGCAGGAAGTTTTAGTTCTTTTTCGACCTTTTTCTGTAAATCTTCTACGGTAGACTGTATGTCTCTGTTTTTTACATTAAAGCCTACAATAATTCTTCTTTGTGCATTTTCTCTTTGAATTTGATTGACACTTTCTTTAAGCTGAACATCTGCAACACTACTTAAAGGTATTTCTATTCCTGTTGAGGTCGGAATGAGAAGATTATTAACATCTTCAACATTTTTTCTTTGATTTCCGTCTAGCCGAACTACCAAATCAAACTTTTTCTCGCCTTCGAAAACAGAACCTGTGGACTGACCAGCAAATGCAGTATTTACAATATTATTAACATCATTTACGCTTAAACCAAACTGAGACATTGCTTCTCTTTTATAAGAAATAACAATTTGAGGCAATCCGGAGATAGGTTCTACATAAATATTTTGTGCTCCGTTGATTTTTTTAGATATTGCTCCCAATTTTTCTGCATATATCTTTAACGTATCCAGATTTTCTCCGAAAATTTTGCAGACAACATCTTGTCTTGCTCCTGTCATAAGCTCATTGAAACGCATTGCCACAGGATATTGAAAAGAGTAAGTTACCCCAAGCATATTTTTCTTGAGTTCTGCAGACATTTTTTCTGAAAGTTCATCGTAAGATTTGGCAGAAGTCCATTCGGATCTTGGCTTTAGAATTACCATCATATCGCTTGCATCAATGGGCATAGGATCGGTAGGTATTTCGGAGCTTCCGGTTTTTCCTACTATTTCTTCAATTTCAGGGAATTTTTTAAGCAAAATCTGTTGAGATTTTAATACTGCTTCCGTGGTTGTTTTCAGGTTGCTTCCAGGTAAAACCCGTGTTTCTACTGCAAAATCTCCTTCCGGAAGACTTGGGATAAATTCTCCGCCTAATCTAGACATTACGAAAATGGCAATAAAAAATATACCTACTACACTAAAAAAGATAAGATTAGGAATTCTCAGAATTTTATGAAGACTTGCATGGTAGTATGCTTCTGCTTTTTCCATCATCCGGTCTGAAAAATTCTTTTTATGACTGCTTTTTTTCGATAAAAACAGAGAACTCATCATCGGTACGTATGTTAAAGAAAGAATAAATGCTCCTAAAAGCGCAAATATAACAGTCTGAGCCATAGGTTTAAACATCTTTCCTTCAATTCCCTGAAGCGTAAGAATCGGAAGGTAAACAACCAGAATGATGATTTGCCCAAAAACCGCAGAATTCATCATTTTACTTGCCGAATTGTAGACTTCATTATCCATAAAAGATTGAGAAAACTTCTTATTATGAATATTTTTAAGATGATGAAGACGGTGTAATACAGCTTCTACAATAATAACGGCTCCGTCCACAATCAACCCGAAATCTAATGCTCCTAAACTCATCAAGTTCCCGGAAACTCCAAAAATATTCATCATGATAATTGCAAACAGCATAGAAAGCGGAATGATGGAAGCAACTAAAATCCCTGCACGGAAGTTTCCAAGAAATAAAACCAGTACAAATACCACAATTAATGCACCCTCAATTAAGTTTTTTTCCACAGTACCAATGGCATTGTTAACCATTTTAGTCCGGTCTAAGAATGCATCTATTTTTACTCCTTCAGGTAAAGTTTGCTGTATTTCGTCTATTTTGGTTTTTACTTTTTTGATGACATCGTTAGAATTGGCACCCTTCATCATCATTACCACGGCACCGGCAACTTCACCTTTTCCGTTGTATGTCATGGCACCATATCTTATTGCCTTTCCGTATTGTACTTTTGCTAAGTTTTTAATGAGAATAGGGGTTCCGTCTGGTAAATTTTTTACAACAGTATTTTCGATGTCGGGAATTTTCCCCATTAATCCTTCGGTTCTAATGAATAATACACTTGGTCCTTTCTCGATATATGCACCTCCTGTATTTTGATTGTTCTTTTGAAGAGCATCAAAAACCTCCGACATGGTTACGCCCATAGATTTTAGCTGGGCAGGATTAATTGCTATTTCATATTGCTTTAAATCTCCACCAAAACTTGCGACATCGGCAACGCCTTCAGTTCCGAGTAGCTGTCGACGCACTATCCAGTCTTGTATGGTTCTCAGCTGCATTGAGTTGTAACGGTGTTCATAGCCAGCTTTCGGACGGATCGTATACTGGTAAATTTCTCCCAAACCGGTAGAAATAGGAGCCATAAATGGCGTTCCAAGACTTTGTGGAATGTCTTTGGAAACCTGTTGAAGCCTTTCAGAAACCTGTTGACGGGCTAAGTACAAATCTACATCATCATGAAAGACAATGGTAATAACAGATAAACCGAATCTTGAAAAACTTCTCATCTGTTTAATTCCCTGTATGTTGTAGTTTGCCTGTTCTAAAGGAAAAGTAATGAATCTTTCCACGTCTGGAGCTCCTAAACTTGGGGAAACGGTAATAATCTGAACCTGATTATCTGTAATATCGGGTACTGCATCAATAGGCAGTTTTCTTAAGTCGAAAATTCCATAAACGATTAGTCCTAAAGTCATTAAAATAATAATGAACTTATTTTTTATGGAAAAATGTATGATTTTGTTTAACATTTTTATAAGATTGTGATACGGCACTTTAAAAAAGAATAAATTTTCTTTTTTTAAATGAATTTAAATGGTAAAAATGCTTTTTACTTCAAGATTACTGCATCAAAATATTAAGATAAAAGATGCAGATATCAGCTCAAGTTATTGAAAACCGTTCGGTAATCAATAATTGTAGTTTTAGGCAAATTTTTAATTTAAATAGCAGTGATTATTTTCAATAAGATAAAAGGGATGAAAATTAGTTGTTTTTCTCTTTCATTAATCCTTTGGCAAAGCGTTCACTTGCAGTCTGATAGTATGAAACCGTCAGATCCTTAAGTGGCTTTTGCTCGGATTTTAACTCTTTAGAAATAGTTTTATTTTCAGGATTATAAATAAACTGCTGCGTTTTTTTACGGTCATTAATCTGCGTGAAAATATTGTTCTTCAGTAATCCTAATGTTCTGTAATTCCCAATCAGTGCACGTTCTTCTTCAGGTTTCATTGCCATGATATTTTTCCCATAGGTTGCATTATTGAAGTTCCATCCGAATAAAGAAAATACAGTAGGCATCAAATCAATCTGAGAAACTAATTTACCTACTTCCATTTTTGGAGTTTCAGCATTATAAATAACTGCAGGAATATGATGTTTTTCGGTATTTATTTCCCATTTTCCGGCACTACTTGCACAATGATCTGCTACAATAACAAAAGTGGTATTCTTAAACCATGCTTTTTTTCTGGCTTTTTTCATGAATTCTCCCAAAGCAAAATCGGTATATCTTACTGCTGCTTCGCGGCTTCCCTGTTCCATATTGATTTTGTGATCCGGGAATGTATAAGGTTTATGATTGGAAGTCGTCATAACAAACTGAAAAAACGGTTTGTTTTTTTTGCTTTCTTTATCGGCCATTTTTATGGACTGATTGTAGATGTCTTCATCACAAATTCCCCAAGCATTTTCGAAAGTTACCTCATTATCTTCGATGTTGATTCTTTCAGTTTTAATATTATCGGGAAGAGGATTTCCACGATCTCTGTCTACAATGCTAAAACCCTGACCTCCAAAAAAAGAATTCATATTATCAAAATATCCATCACCACCGTAAATAAATTTAAGATCGTAATTTCTTTTTCTTAAAATGGTTGCAATAGAAAAAAGATGATCGTTATCTGGTCTTCTTACAATGCTGTTTCCCGGAGTTGGAGGAACGCTCAGTGTTAAAGCTTCCATGCCTCGTACCGTTCTTGTTCCTGTAGCAAACATATTGGTAAAGAAAACGCCTTCAGACGCAAGATTTTCGTAATTGGGAGTCAGATTTTGAGTATTTCCGAATTTTTGTAAAAATTCTGCACTGAAACTTTCAATACAAATAAGGATAATGTTTGGGTTTTTGGTGCTGTCGCCTTCAAAATTTCGGGTAATATTATCAAATTTAGAATTGGTATATGTTTGTTTATCCTGTAAAAGTTCTTTTTTCAGTATAGAATAAGCTTCTTTTTCTGGGATGGTATTATAAAACTGTGTATAATCTAACTGATTTGCCTTGAATGCAGTAAAAAATGAAAATACGCCATTTTTAGACAATTCATTAATGTAAGTGTTGTTGCTGAATTCTGCCTGTCTGTTTTTTAACAAACTGAGTAATCCAACTCCAAAAATCACAATAACTGAAGTGTAGATCAGCCTTTTTCCGAATCTCATTCGGTCTGAAAAAGTGTAGCTGAAAACTTTCTTTTTTCTGAAAAGAAAAAATACACAAACGATGCACGCTGTCATTCCTAAAATAATAACAGGAATAGGATAAGACTCGTTAATATTTTCGAAAACTTCGTAAGTGTAAATAAGATAATCTACCGCAATAAAGTTGAACCTTGTTTTGAATTCATCCCAAAACGGAAATTCTGCTGCAAAGGAGAAAAATGCTATAAAAAGCATAAGGGTTACCAAAAAATAGGTAATAATCTGATCTGCTTTTTTCCCGATCCATCTTGAAGGAAAAAATAAAAGGTAAATAGAGTAGATCATCACAAAGCTTAATCCTACAGAAAGATCGAATAGAAAACCTTTTCCGAAAACGATAAAAAGTTTTAAAAAATTATCTGAGATATTGGTGGCAGAAAGCAGTGTAAGAGATAATCTTACTAAAAATCCTAAAGTAATATATAATAATAGAAATGCAAATAAAGAAGCATATCTGTTTTTAAATTTGTTTTTCATAAAAAGTAAACTTTTAAGTAAAATGAACGAATAATTAATAACTTATCCAATTA
The DNA here is from genome assembly GCF_017808115.1 of Chryseobacterium sp. RR2-3-20. Taxonomy (NCBI): domain Bacteria; kingdom Pseudomonadati; phylum Bacteroidota; class Flavobacteriia; order Flavobacteriales; family Weeksellaceae; genus Chryseobacterium; species Chryseobacterium sp. RR2-3-20. Next base: position 20,902 of record NZ_JADQBD010000016.1, read on the forward strand.
CTTTAGGTGGATGAAAAATACGAGAATATTCCAAAACAGTAAAATGGTCGGAATAAGAAAAATTCTTCTTGATTTCTGTAAAATTAAAATGAATATCAAAAGAAATTTCTAAAAGTTTTGGAGGAGGTGTACTGAAAAATGAAACTACCGAATGGTCGTGAGTTTTAAAAGGCAAACTCATATCTTGTTGGTAATCTGCGTCTTTTACAGTTTCATCAAGATAATGCATTTTAAGGAAAGAGAAAATTGTAATATTAGAATTTTCATTCTTATGCTTATAGTAATGCTCTATAAGATTAGGCAATTTAATCATCTGTCTTATTTCACTAAATGAAAAAAGATACGTAACAATACAAAAGTAAATGATAAATCGCTTCAAAAATCAATACTTATTTTGAACTGCAAAAATAAGTAAAAAATAGACTTGCTTATTGTATTTAAATTAAAATTTAGAATGATTTTAAGGAGAGATTTTTTTTACGTTACTGAAAAAGCTGTATTTTTGAGGCAAATTATTAGAAAAAATGAAAAAAGTTTTAGCAATCGCATTCATCGGAGGTTTATTCGCAGTTAGCTGCTCAAAGAAAGCAGACAAATCTTTGCAAGACAGTAATGTTATGCTCGAAGAACCTGCTGCAACAACCGTTACCGATACCACATCAGCAAAAAAAGATACTGCTCCTGCTGCAACTCCAGCTCCTGCAAAAGTAGATTCTACAGCTAAAAAATAATGAAGTATTTATTTTTAACAGGGATTCTAGCATTTTTATCGGTTTCCTGTTCTAAAAAAGAAAATTCAGAAATTCAGCAAGATTCGGGTAATTTGCCTTCTCCTGTTGTAAAAAATGTGTCAGGACAAACCTTAATGGAATCTTCAGACTGTATGTCTTGTCATAACATCAACGAAAAAATGATAGGACCTTCTTACCAGGAAATTGCAGCCAAATACTCTGATAAAGATATTGAGAAGCTCGCTTCAAAAATTATAGAAGGCGGAAGTGGAGTTTGGGGAGAAATTCCTATGGCGCCACATTCTCAGTTTTCTAAAGATGATGCCAAAAAAATGGTAGAATATATTCTCAGTCTGAAAAAGTAATGAATGCCTGAGGAAAAACTAAATCTGCACCCAAGAAATCTGCACAGAAATTCTTACGATTTTGAGAAGCTGATTTCTTGTGTGCCAGATTTAAAACATTACGTTTTCAAAAATTCTTTTGGAAACCTTACCATTAATTTCAGTATTCCCAAAGCTGTAAAATTACTTAATAAAGCGTTGCTGAAGCAATTTTATGGAGTTCAAAACTGGGATATTCCAGACGAAAATCTTTGTCCGCCCATTCCCGGAAGAGCAGATTATGTTCATTATATTGCCGATCTTTTGTCCGAAAACAGAAATGAAATTCCGCAAGGCTCTTCTATAAAAGGATTAGACATTGGTACAGGAGCCAACCTCGTGTATCCTCTTTTGGCTCATACATCCTACGGATGGAAAATGTGGGGAACCGATATCAGCAGGAAGTCTTTGCAAAATGCACAGAGTATTTTAGAGGGAAATCCGGAGTTTTCATCTAAAATTCATCTGAAATTTCAGCCAGATTCGGGGTTTATCTTTAAGAATGTTCTTGGTTCCGAAGATCAGTTTGCATTCTCCATTTGCAATCCGCCATTTCACGATTCTGAAGAAGCAGCCATCAAAGGAAATCTCAGAAAAACAAAAAATCTCCACAAAAATAAAATTCACAATCCAAAGCTAAACTTTGCAGGAAAAGATTCTGAACTTTGGTGCGAAGGCGGCGAAATTGCTTTTATTTCTAAGATGATTGAAGAAAGTGCAGCTTTTTCATCACAAATTTTATGGTTTACGTGTCTGGTTTCTAAAAAAGAAAATCTGCCCAAGCTTTATTCGCTTTTAAAGAAGGCAAATGCCATCGAAATTAAAACCATAGATATGGCACAAGGTCAGAAAATAAGCAGAATTTTAGCGTGGACTTTCATTCGCCAATCAGATAGGAAGAACTTTTTAGATTAATTTTTTTATTTGGCAGCTTAGAACTTCGTTCGTAAACTTCGATAAAAGCCTTCGCTTTTTCTCATTTATGCCCTCCGTTCACGCTTTTTTGCTCGTCGTGTCTCCTCGCGAAAAGAGCTCTACTCATGCGGGGATTCGGTTTTGAAAAATTCCCCTCCTATGGAGGGGTGGCGAAAATTTCAAAGAAATTTTTGACGGGGTGGTTTAGTAGATATTCTTTTTATAAAGTTTAAAAATAAAACCGCTCAACTTCAATTCAATATGAAACTTTTGTGACTTTTATGCTTTAAATAAAATTCAGGTTTCATAAACGCTTAAAAATCCCTATTTTTGCAAGTCGAAAAAAAATTGAATTTACAAATGCAATTATCAGAACAGGAAATCATTAGAAGAGAAAAGCTGAATAAGCTTGTTGAAATGGGAATCAATGCATTCCCGGCAGAAGAATATGTAATTACAGATACTACAGAATCTATAAAACAGAATTTTTCTGAAAGTAAACAGGTGAAAATTGCGGGAAGATTAATGTCCCGCCGTATTCAGGGTAAAGCTTCTTTTGCTGAGTTGCAGGATTCTACAGGAAGAATTCAGATCTACTTCAACAGAGACGAAATCTGTACAGGAGAAGATAAAACTTTGTATAATGAAGTTTATAAACATCTTTTAGACATTGGTGACATCATCGGTATTGAAGGTGAGCTTTTTACCACTCAGGTTGGGGAAAAAACTGTTTTAGTGAAGAATTTTACGCTTTTAACCAAAGCATTGAGACCGCTTCCACAGGCAAAAACCGATGAAAATGGGGTAGTGCACGATGCATTTAATGATGCAGAATTAAGATACAGACAGCGTTACGTAGATTTAACAGTAAATCCTCACGTAAAGGAAATTTTCGTGAAAAGAACAAAGCTGTTTAATGCAATGAGAACTTTCTTTAATGACGCAGGATATTTTGAGGTAGAAACTCCTATTTTACAGTCAATTCCCGGTGGAGCGGCAGCAAGACCGTTTATTACACATCATAACGCTTTAGATATTCCTTTATATTTAAGAATAGCCAACGAATTGTATCTTAAAAGATTGATTGTTGGTGGTTTTGACGGCGTATATGAATTCTCCAAAAACTTCAGAAATGAAGGGATGGACAGAACCCATAACCCGGAATTTACCGCCATGGAAATCTATGTAGCCTACAAAGATTACAACTGGATGATGGATTTTACCGAAAAATTGCTGGAGTTCTGTGCAACTTCTGTAAACGGTTCTTCAGAATCTGTTTTCGGAGAGCATACCATCAGCTGGAAAGCCCCTTATCCTAGAGTTTCTATGACGGAAGCAATTCTTAAGTACACAGGTTTTGATATCACAGGAAAATCGGAGCAGGAATTGTTCGACTTCGCTAAATCTATCGGCATTGAAGTGAACGAAACCATGGGGAAAGGCAAACTGATTGATGAGATTTTTGGTGAAAAATGTGAAGGAAACTTCATTCAGCCAACTTTTATTACAGATTATCCGGTTGAAATGTCTCCATTAACCAAAAAGCACAGAAGCAAAGAAGGTTTAACGGAGCGTTTTGAATTGATGGTTTGTGGTAAAGAAATTGCCAATGCCTATTCTGAGTTGAATGATCCTATCGACCAAAGAGAGCGTTTTGAAGAGCAGCTGAAATTATCTGAAAAAGGAGATGATGAAGCTACCGGATTTATTGATGAAGATTTCCTTAGAGCCTTAGAATATGGTATGCCGCCAACTTCTGGTTTAGGAATTGGGATGGATAGATTGATTATGTTCTTAACCAATAATCCTTCCATTCAGGAAGTGTTATTTTTCCCTCAAATGAAGCCGGAAAAAGCAACTCCGCAAATTGAACTGGGTGATGATGAAAAGGTGATTTTAGAAATTATAGGCTCGCAGGAAGAGCCAATGGAGTTGAATGAAGTGAAAAACCGTTCTCACCTTTCGGGTAAAAAATGGGATAAAGCATCAAAAACTTTAACTAAAGCCGGAATAGCTAAAGTGGAAAAAATTGATGAAGTTCTATGGATGAAAATGGCATAAGCCTTTAAAAAGTATATAGAAAAACTGTTTTATAATTATAAAGCAGTTTTTTTTGTTTTATAGCAATTTACATTGTGTTTATGAATTTATAGGATATTCATAACGATAGAAAATTTTTAATTAAAATATCTTTACCTATATTTACAAGACAATAAATGCAACGTGAAAAAATACCCGTGGTGGAAAGCTTTAATTGATTTTGGACTAAGCTCTGCAGCCATTATTTTTTTGTTACCACTGTTCCTGATTCTTCTACTCGTTTCATCTTTCGATACTGGTTTTCCGGGGATTTTTACTCAAAAAAGGGTTGGAAGAAACGGGAAATTGTTTGTAATTTATAAATTCCGAACTTATCATTCTGAAACATCACAAAAATCATCTGTGGGCAACTGGATGCGTAAAACAAAATTAGACGAACTTCCACAATTATTCAATGTTCTGAATGGCGATATGTCTTTTGTAGGTCCGAGACCCGATTTGCCAGGTTATTATGATTTATTGGAAGGAGAAAATCGCCTGATTTTAGAATTAAAACCTGGACTTACGAGTGAAGCTGGAATTAAATTCAGAAATGAAGAGAAATTGCTTGAAGAGCAGGAAGATCCTTTATCTTACAATGATAATATTCTCTTTCCAGAAAAAGTAAAAATGAATCTGGATTACTATTATCACCTATCTTTCAAAAAAGATGCACAAATTTTGCTTAAAACCTTTTTCGTATTAAGCAAATAATTTTATGTTAGTTTATAAACAGATTTTCAGATATTTAACATTTAAAGTTTTAATAGTAGCGGTTTCATTTTGTTTTTTGTGGTGTTCTGCTCAAACTGAAGTTAAAATTAATGCTCCATTTATTCCAATAGGGATTTTCAATGGTGCAGTAGAAAAAGCAATATCTGAGAAAATATCGGTTCAGGCTGAAGTTTTTGTTTCCCCCTGGAAATCATTTGCTGGAAAAAATCTTCAGATATATATGGGGACATTGGAAGGGCGGTACTATTTTGATGAAGTGATGAAGAAATGGTATGTGGGAGCCTACGGATCAATAGCATTATTTAATCTTCAAAAATGGAATTATTATAATGCCTCTACGGTTCCGGATGAAAATGGAAATCCACAACGATTACCGGATGGAAGTATTAGAATGACAGAGAGATTTCAAAAAGGTGTGTCTTTTATATTTGGGATAAGTGGTGGTTATCGTTTTGAGATTAATTCAAAGCTAGGGTTAGATGTTTTTGCAGGAATTGGAACATCACAATCGATTTATAAAGGATATCTTAAAGATAATTATGAGAGATATGATGGCGCAAAAAAATGGAATAAAAGCGGAGAAATGATACCAACGCGAGTAGGAGTTATGTTTACCTATAAATTATAAATCTAAAAATAAATTATTCTATATATACTTGTTTTTTTGTTCTTTTGCTGATAAAAAATGTACTTCAAAACCGACTTTTAACAAAATATAGATACTCAAAAACTGCCTTTTTAACTAAATAATAGATATATTTGCAATCGTTTACAAAAATATAATTAATCCAAAAAAATGGATCATAATAGCAAGAAGGAAATCAATATAAAGGAACTTTTATCACCATATTTAAGAAACTGGAAGTATTTCGTTACGACTGTTTTTTTAGCTTTAGTTGGTGCTGTTTTTTACATAAAATCTAAGTCTCCTGTTTTTAAAGTTCAGACCTCAGTTCTTATAAAAGATGCGAAAAAAATGTCTGCCGCATCGGGAGATGTTGGTGTTTTGCAAAGTCTCGGAGGATTTGGTGGAATGGGAACCAACAGTATTGAAAATGAAGTTGGCGTATTTGCATCCAAAACTATTGTAGAGGATGTTTTGAAAGAACTTAATTTTCAAACTGTATTTTATGCAAGGCAGACTCTGAAAGATATCGAACTGTACGGAGAAACAAATCCATATATAATAAATGTAGTTCAGGAAAAAGAAAATGTTCTCCTTCCGAAAAAGCCTATTTCCATTAAAACAAAAGGAAATACAATAACATTATCTTCGGAAGAGTTCGACAAAGACATTGTTACTTCTTTTAATAAAACCACAAGTCTGCCATTTGGGATTATTATCATCTCAAAAAATCCTAAATATAAAGCTCCTTTTAAAGTAGATATGTCGGATATTATATTCTACTACACGAGTTTTGATGGTGCTGTAGACGGTTATCAACGCGCTTTAAAAGTAGATTTGTTGGATAAAGATGGAACTATAATTACATTATCTGTAGATTTCGAAAATACTGCGAAAGCAAAAGATTTTCTTGATCGTTTGGTAAGACAATATAACGTGTATGCAATTAATGATAAAAATATAGAATCTAAGAAGACAAAAGATTTTATAGATCAAAGAATTGTTTTAATATCCAAAGAACTTGGAGATGTTGAATCTCAGAAACAAGACTTTAAATCCGGAAATAATATTGTAGATCTTCCTACAGAAGCCAGAATCAACCTTCAGACCAAGGAACAGAGTAAAGTTCAGATGCTTGAACTGGCAACCCAAATGGAGTTGAGTAAATTCCTAAGAAGTTCCCTGAATAAAAAGGGTACGGGTGATGTATTGCCACTTAATATAGGATTGGAGAATGAAGCAGCTTTAAATGCTATTCAGCAATACAATGCATTGGTGGTTCAGCGTAACAAATATTTGCAGGAAGCAACTCCAAATAACCCTATTGTAAAAGATATGAATGAGCAGATAGATCAGATGAAATCTTCTCTTTCTGAATCTTTACAAAGAAATGTTACCAGTCTGGAATTAGCAAGAAGAAAAGTAGAAACTCAGTTAGGCGGATCCGAATCTATGATTAGTAAAATTCCTTTTCAGGAAAAATTATTCAGAAGCATAGAACGTCAACAACAGATTAAGGAAAATCTTTATCTTTTATTACTTCAGAAACGTGAAGAAGCTGCAATTAGTTTGGAAATTACAGCAGACAAAGCAAGAGTTATAGATAAAGCATTTGTATTCAGCAATCCTGTAGCTCCTAAAAAACCATTAATATTAGCAGTTTGCCTTGTTTTTGCGGTTTTTATTCCTTTTTTAATAATTTATTTAAAGAATATTTTAACCACTACGATTTCCAGAAGATCAGATATTACAAAACTTACAGATGTACCTGTTTTGGCCGAAATACCTATTTTGAAGAAATCTGAAAATGCGTTACTTTCTTTTAACGATGTTTCGCCTATGGCAGAGGCATTCAGGATTTTTGTAACGAATCTGAAATTCCTTTTACCTGTAAAAGATGCACAGAAAATTATTATGGTAACTTCTTCTGTAAAAGGTGAAGGAAAGACATTTATCTCATCCAACCTATCGTTAATTTTAGCATCTTCACGAGATAAGGTTTTGGTAATTGGAGCCGATATCAGAAACCCGCAGTTGCAGAGATATAATCCATCGATGAGAACTGCTAAAGGATTAACAGAATTTTTGGCAGGTGATGATTCTGCAACCCTTGAAAATATCATACATCCAAGCGGATATAATGAAAACTGCGATTTTATATATTCAGGGTCTATACCGCCTAATCCGACAGAACTTTTGCAGAATGGAAGATTAGACGAATTGTTTTCTCAACTTAAAAATCAGAATAAATATAAATTTATTGTTTTAGATACCGCTCCATTAATGCTTGTGACAGATTCTATTCTTATTGCCAATAAATCTGACGTTATTGTTTACGTTACAAGAGCCGGTGTTACAGAAAAAGATTATTTGGAATTCTTGAAAAATGCTGTTGAAGATAAAAAAATCGCTAATGTAGGAATTGTACTGAATGGGGTTGAAGAATCTAATTTCGGATATGGAAATAAATTCGGATATGGCTATCAAGCTACAAAAACCAGCTGGTGGAAGAGAAAATAACAGTTGAAAATTACAGACGCTACCCAAAGTTGGGTAATTATGTCTGCATTTGCATTTAAAAAACCCGTTATAGCAACCAATGTAGGTGGTTTGCCGGAAATGGTTACCCACATGGAAACAGGAATTATCATTGAGAAAAATAATCAAGATGAATTAAAAAATGCTTTTCTTATGTTGTATAATAATCCTAAATTGTTGGAGAATATGAGTGAAGCTATCAATAAAGAATATTTTGAAGGAATAAAAAGCTGGAAACATTCTGGCGAATTATTTTTTAATGCAATAGAATCTATTTATAACCAAAACAATAAAGTTGGGAGTAGCCTTAGTTGAGAAAATAATATGATCTATCTATTTGTATTTTTTGTTTCATTAATATTTTTTAAGTTATCAGATTTTTTCTTGGATAAAAAAAAAGTATTGGGGATTTTATTTCTGATTATAGCGATTCTTATACCCAGTATTTTTGCAGGTTGCAGAGATTTGAATATTGGTACCGATACAAGCTCATACGTTCGGGATTATTTCAGAGAAGCAAGACAGGCAAAATCCTTTTTCAGATATAATGAAGATGTGAGTACCGATGTGGGTTATTCTTATTTTAATTATATTATTACAAAAATCTTCAACGATTTTTCTTTTTTACTCTTTTTTATTCAGGCTTTTATTGTTACGTTTATAGCATTAGCGATACTTCAGCTGAAAAAAACTAATCTTCTGACTTGGGCTTTTTTAGTTTATTTTCTGCTTTATTTTTCAAATTCGCTAAATATGACCAGACAGATGATGGCGTTAGCTGTATGTCTCTATTCATTCTCGAATTTAATAACGGGAAACAGGATTAAAGCATTAATTTTAGTTGGATTAGCAAGTACATTTCACTTTAGTGCATTTATCTTTTTTGCAATTTTTCCTATATACTTTTATACATCAAAATTTATTAAAAACTTTTGGTTGTTTCAGTTCATTGTTGGAGTTTCCTTTATTTTGGTGGTTTTTCTATTAGATTACATTATTATTGGGATTGTAGGTCTAGGAGCGGTAAAAGAAGGTTTTGAAAACTATAAATCTGGAGGACTTTATGGGTCTAATCTTCCATTGTCCGATTTATTTCTATGTATAGTCTTTTTTTCTCTATTAATCACCTTTAGAAAATTTTCGCAGCTAGAAACTTCTCAAAAAAACCTTTTCCAGACAGTTTTTCTCATTTCTATAATTTTATGTTTTGCGGCTATACAGTCTACCTTTGCTATTAGAGGAATGTATTACTTTTCTTATCTTTCGATTATCATTATTCCTTTATTGATTAATTCGATAGAAGATAAAAAAATACAGTTGGTAACGGGGTTTATCTGTGCTGTTTTATTTATTCTGTATTGGGGACTTACAATACCTTACGCAAATCTTGGAGAAACATATCCATATCAATCTAAAATCCTTAATTTATGAGACCATTGATCTCGATTGTTGTTCCGGTTTATAATATGGAGAAATATCTTCATAAGTGTGTAGATAGCTTACTGAATCAGAGCTATAATCAGTTAGAAATTATTTTGGTAAATGATGGTTCTACGGATCATTCAGCAAATATATGTGATGAGTTTGCGGAAAAAGATTCCAGAATAAAAGTTGTTCACCGAACCAATGGAGGCTTGTCTGAAGCAAGAAATTCTGGTTTGTCAATATTTAAAGGGGAGTATGTTACTTTTGTAGATAGCGACGATTATGTAAGAGCAGATTATGTACAGACTTTACTGGATTTAGTGCTGAACTATAATGTGAAAATTGCAGTTTCTCAATTTAGATATGTTTCTAATGAACATATTGAAAAGGATGATAACGATAATGAAAAAGACTTTTTTTTGCCAACTCTTGAGGCATTAGAGAATATGTTTTATCAAGATTATTTCGATCATAATGCGACTGCAAAATTATTTCACAGAAGCCTTTTTGATAGTTTAAAATTTCCCGTAGATTTGCTTTATGAAGATATGTTTACCACATACAAAATTTTGCTTTCATCAGATTCGGACGTGGCAATTTCTAGTAAAAAGACATATTATTACTTAATTAGAACTGATAGTATAGAAGGAGCTCCATTTTCTGCAAAAAAAATGAACAGTATGCGTTTTATTGTAGACGATTTCGAGAATACAAAGAAGCAATATCCTGTTTTGGCTAAAGGTATTAATTGCAGATTGCTCAGTTTTATTTTTCATCTTTTGGTAGAAACGAAAGTGAAAAGTTCAGAAGAAAAAGAACTGTTTCTATTAGCACAAAAATATCGCAAAGAAGTTTTAGTAGATAATAAAGCTAGAAAAAAAGCTAGATTAGCCGCGTTTGTTTCGTATTTTGGGACAGATGTACTTAGGTTTTTCTATAGATTTGGAAAATCAAGAGCTTAAACTAAAAAGGTTTTTATAGAGAGTGTAAAGTGTAAATAAAACTGTTAAAAAAAATAGATACGGAATTGAGTATTATATGGGAATTGTGGTTAAAAATTCAGTACTTTGTATATTAGCAATATCAATTAAATACAATTATTTTGGTTGAGAAAAAAATAAAAATAGTACATATCGCTGAAGCTTTCAGTACAGGGATTTATACTTATCTCAAAGATTTGACGTCTTATATGATAGGATTGCCTAATTCTGATGATTTTGAAATTGTTATTATTTATAGTAAAAGAGATGTTTTAGATGAATCTAAGATTGCAAATGATTTCTCACAAAATGTAAGATTTATAAAAGTTCAGATGACTCGTAACATAAGCCCTAAAAGTGATTTTAAGTCTTTGTTAAAGCTTAGAGGTATATTGAAAATGGAGCGTCCTGATATTCTACATTTGCATTCTTCAAAAGCTGGCGTTTTGGGGAGAATTGCTGCCACAGGAATCGTTAAAAAAAGTCATATTTTCTATTCGCCTCATGGCTATGCATTTCTTCGTCAGGATATATCTCCAACTGCACAAAAGATATACCAGTTAATAGAGAAGTATGTTCAGTTTTTCTTCGGTGGAACTACAATAGGCTCTGGCGAAACAGAATTAGAATTTGCAAGAAAAATTGGTAAAACCTATTTTGTACGAAATGGTATCGATTTTAAAAATCAAAAATTCATTGAAGATAGTATTTTAAAAAATAATTTTACTGTTGGGACAATTGGGGTTTTGCACGCTCAAAAAAATCCGTCTGGTTTTAATGAAATTGCTCAAAAATTGCCGGAAGTCAATTTTATTTGGATTGGTGACGGTGAATTGAGGAATCAGATTACGGCACCCAATGTAAAAATTACTGGATGGATCGGATCAAGAGAAGAATTGTTATCCATCACATCAACATTTGATGTTTATTTACAAGTTTCTTTATGGGAGGGACTTTCTATTGCGATTCTTGAAGCAATGGCTCTTGGTAAACCAATTGTAGCTAGTAATATTGTTGGCAACAAAGATTCTGTTGTAGACAGTAAAACTGGATTTTTGGTCAATAGTATGGATGAGGCTGTGTTAGCAATTAAAAAATTACAGGATAATTCCCTTAGAGCTCAAATGGGAAAAGCCTCCTATAAACATTGCAAAGAGTTTTTTGATAAAGACAAAAATTTTGATGAATTAGTAAAAATTTATAAACGAGCATAATTTTAGGCATAAATATGAATTATTTAATATTTGGTGGCTCAGGTTTTATAGGAACCCATTTAATAGAGCATTTGAATGATATTGATGCTGTATCTAAGATTTATAATCTCGATATTGTTGAAAATAATCATCAGGGAAAATCTGAGTTTATTTATTGTGATGTAAGATTGGCAATAGAACTGAATATTCCTGTAAATAACGATTTCGTTATATTTAATTTTGCGGCTGTTCATACTACACCGGGACATCCAGATCACGAATATTTCGAAACCAATATGAAAGGTGCAGAAAACGTAACGGCTTTTGCCGAAAAGTTTGGAATTGAAAAATTGATATTTACTTCCTCCATCGCACCATATGGAGCGTCAGAAGATTTGAAGGATGAAGAAACACTTCCGATGCCAAATACTCCTTACGGGATTTCTAAACTGGTAGCAGAGAAAATTCATATCAATTGGCAGGTTAAAGAAAGAAATAAAAGACAACTAACGATTTTAAGACCCGGTGTTGTTTTTGGAAAGGGAGAAAACGGAAATTTTACAAGACTCTATTGGGGAATTAAGAAAAACAGATTTTTCTATCCGGGAAGAAAGGATACGGTTAAAGCCAGTATCTATGTAAAAGAACTGATACGTTTTATGCTCTTTAGATTGTCTATTTCAGAACCGCGATACGAAATTTTCAACTGTACTTACGAACCTGCTTTCACAATAGAAAATATAGCAGACCAAATGATGAAAACCATTCAGGTACAGCGTAAAATTTACATGATTCCCGGTGGTTTGCTTCAGTTTGCAGCTACTATAATTGGAATGATGGGTGGTAAATCTATCGGAATTCATCCCGACAGAGTAAAAAAACTAATGACTTCAACCAACGTCAGCGGAAAAAAAATGCATAATAGTGGATACCAGTTTCATTATACATTTAGCGAAGCTCTGAAAGATTGGTATAACGATAATAATAATTTGCATTTAGAATAGTCACCAATATAAAATTCTAAGGATAAATTTTCAAAAATATTTGCTTAAAAACGATTACGAAACTCCATGAAAATAATTGAAACACCTTTAAAAGACTGCTACATTATAGAACCAACAATATTTGAAGATGAAAGAGGGTATTTTTTTGAAAAATTCAATGAAAAAAAGTTTGAAGAATTAACCGGCATGAATGGTCATTTTGTTCAGGATAACATTTCAAAATCATCTTATGGCGTTTTAAGAGGTCTGCATTTGCAAAAAGGAGATAGTGCTCAGGCGAAATTGGTTTCTTGTATTGAAGGAAATGTTTTGGATGTTGCAGTAGATGTAAGAGAAAATTCAGCAACTTTTGGTCAGTGGTTTTCGATTGAATTATCTGGAGAAAATAAACGTCAATTATATATTCCAAGAGGGTTTGCTCACGGATTTGCTGTGCTCAGCAAGACTGCTGTTTTTGCATATAAGTGTGATAATTTTTATGACAAATCTTCTGAAGGAGGTATTTTATGGAATGATAAAGACTTAAATGTAGATTGGCAGCTTCCTGTAGAAGATATAATACTTTCTGATAAAGATAAAGTTTTAGAAACTTTTGCTTTAAGAAATTTTTAATATATTTAGAAAATGAAATTATTAAGATTTCTCCTATAACCATGTTAATTTTAGATAGCATATTAGATAGATTTATAAATGACTGCGGAAGGTATGCTGGTATATCTTATTAAACATTTGTCGAGGTTTTTTAGGATAGTAGATTATTTTACTATCAATTTTGTTTTTTTTATTGGTAAATATTATTTTTTTGAAGCAGACGAGAATTATTTTTACCAAGATTACAAAGCTCAATTTGTACTTCTCAATCTTTCTTGGTTTATTGCTACCGTTATTACAAAGCCATATACAAGCATTAAAATAAAAGAATCTTCACTTCATTTTAATGCTCTTCTTAAAGCTTATTCTTTATTAGTTGTCTTCACAGCTATTTATTTAAGCCAGATTTTATCCATTAAAATTAATTATGGAAATGTATTAAGATATTTTCTTGTAATTGGAATTATTATGACCTTGGTAAGATTTACACTGTTTCTTTACCGAAAAAAGAACAGAGTAAGATTGGGCAGAAAGCTGTACAATTACAATACGGTATTAATTGGCGAAAATAAATTGTCGGGCTATCTTTTATCCAACAAAAGTTTAAAAAGACTTATGGGAATAAGAGGAGTCTATTCCTGTGGAGAAAAAATCACCTGTAATAAATATTTAGGAGATGTCCATCAAATGCTGAATGATTTTGATAATACCAAAATCAGCAGCATTATTTTTTGTGATGATAAAATTGATCTTGAACAATATAAAAATATTGTAGAGGCGGCAGAGCAAAAAATGATTAGAATTTATATGGTTCCAGAATTTAAGTATGCGAAATTAGGTTCTTACTATGTTGAAATGGTTCAGGATATTCCGTTTTTAAAATTAATGAAAGAACCACTTTCGGATCCAAAAAAACAAATTTTAAAAAGAACTTTTGATATTGTATTTTCTCTATTGGTTATTGTTTTTTTATTGTCATGGCTCATTCCTTTGGTAGCCATAATTATCAAAATAGAAAGTAATGAATCTGTTTTTTTTCTTCAAAAAAGGTCAGGATACAAAAATATACCTTTTAATTGCATTAAATTCAGAAGTATGGCTTCCAATAAGCAGGCAGATTTTCAGACAGCTAAAAAAAATGATGCCAGAGTTACCAAGTTTGGTGCATTCATGAGGAAAACGAGTATCGATGAATTACCCCAGTTTATTAATGTTTTTTTTGGCGATATGTCGGTGGTGGGACCAAGACCACACATGCTTTCTCAAACAGATATGTATTCAAAAATTACCAAAAAATATATGACGAGACATATGGTGAAGCCGGGTATTACAGGCTGGGCTCAGGTTATGGGTGCGAGAGGAGAAATATTCACGGATAAAGATATGGAAAGAAGAATAGAAAAAGATATTTGGTATATCCAGAATTGGTCTTTCTTTTTAGATATGAAAATTATTTTTCTTACTTTATATAATATAGTTAGGGGAGATGAACAAGCGTATTAATCTTCTTAATTGATATTAATAAATTTATTTGCAAATAAAAAGAATCGAATCCCTTCGGTTCTTTTTTTTATTCATAAATTTGCACCCACAAAAATTGCTGATTACTAATTACTTATTATTCTATATAAAATGCGCACAAAATCTGTAGGAAAGAAAAAAATAAATATCGTAACATTGGGTTGCTCCAAAAATGTCTATGATTCTGAGGTACTGATGAGCCAGCTTAAAGCCAATGGAAAAGAAGTTGTGCATGAAGATAAAGGAGATATTGTAGTCATCAATACTTGTGGTTTTATAGATAATGCTAAAGAAGAATCTATTAATACCATTTTAGATTATGTTGAAGCTAAAAATAGGGGAGAAGTAGAGAAAGTTTTCGTTACAGGATGTCTTTCAGAAAGATATAAACCAGATTTGGTAAAAGAAATTCCAGATGTAGACCAATATTTCGGGACTAGAGATTTGCCTATTTTATTAAAGCATTTGGGAGCAGATTATAAGCACGAATTAGTTGGAGAAAGGCTTACTACAACACCAAAGCATTATGCCTACCTTAAAATTTCTGAAGGATGCGACAGACCATGTTCTTTCTGCGCGATACCTTTAATGAGAGGTGGTCACGTTTCTACACCTATTGAAAAACTGGTACTGGAAGCACAGAAATTAGCCAAAGTTGGGGTAAAAGAACTTATTCTTATTGCACAAGATCTTACTTATTACGGACTGGATATTTACAAAAAAAGAGCTTTGGCAGACCTTCTTCAAGAATTGGTAAAAGTAGAAGGAATCGAGTGGATTCGTCTTCATTATGCATTTCCGAGCGGTTTCCCGGAAGATGTATTAGATATCATTCGTGAAGAACCAAAGGTTTGTAATTATATTGATATTCCTTTGCAACACATCAATTCAGATTTGTTGAAATCGATGAAAAGAGGAACTACTCACGAAAAAACAGATGCTCTTTTGGGTAAATTCAGAGAAAAAGTTCCGGATATGGCGATTAGAACTACTTTAATTGTTGGTTATCCTGGAGAAACTGAAGAAATATTCCAAGAACTGAAAGAATGGGTAAAAGAACAGAAGTTTGATAGATTGGGTTGCTTCACGTATTCTCACGAAGAAAATACAACAGCGTATGTGTTGGAAGATAATATTCCGCAAGAAGTAAAAGAAGCCAGAGTAGAAGAGATTATGGAGTTGCAGTCGCAGATTTCATGGGAAAAGAATCAAGCAAAAATTGGTGAGGTTTACAGATGTATTTTCGACCGTAAAGAAGGTAACTATTTCGTAGGACGTACCGAATACGATTCTCCGGATGTAGATAATACCGTACTTGTTTCTGCCGAAAATACCTATATTTCTATTGGTGAATTTGCCAACGTGAAGATTACTTCTGCCGAGGAATTTGACCTTTACGGAGAATTGGTTTAAAAAAAGAGTAACTCAATAAATGAAGCCAAAATCACAAGATTTTGGCTTTTTTTATAAATATGTTGCTATAAAAACGGTTTCATTTCGTTTTCAATCTGAGTTCTCAGTTCCATGAGACGAATGGCGTATTTTTCTTTCTGTTTTTCCTCTTCGGTTTCAGGAATCCATTTTGGAACAGGAAGTTTCTTTCCATTTTCATCTACTGCGACAAAAACGATAATGCAATGTGTTTTTTTATCGAAATTAGGCTGTTTCAGGTTTCTGGAAAATACATTAATCGATATATGCATACTCGAAGATCCTGTATAAATTACCTGAGCTTCAACTTTAACGATTTCTCCAATTTTTATAGGATCGTAAAAGCGTATTCCGCCAACATAAACGGTTACAGAATAATTTCCGCTCCATGTTGTTGCACAGGCGTAACCTGCCTG
The DNA here is from genome assembly GCF_017808115.1 of Chryseobacterium sp. RR2-3-20. Lineage (NCBI taxonomy): Bacteria > Pseudomonadati > Bacteroidota > Flavobacteriia > Flavobacteriales > Weeksellaceae > Chryseobacterium > Chryseobacterium sp. RR2-3-20. The sequence continues at coordinate 37,469 of NZ_JADQBD010000016.1, forward strand.
ATCAATCCATTTCATTACACTTCCGCCATGTACATTTCCTCCATAATTTACATCTGAAGGTTCTGAGATAAACTGAAAGGTAACCGGTTTGTTTTCCATTATTTTAAAATTTGAATAAAGGTATTTATAATTTTTAAAAGTTTAGATTAAATCTTAATTTTGAAAATTGAAATAGGCAATTAAACGTCTAAGTTATAATGAAAAAAGTATTTTATCTGAATACCTGTGATACCTGCAGAAAAATTTTAGCCCAATTTGATCTTACAGACTGGGAACTTCGTGAAATTAAGAAACAGCCAATTACCGTTGAAGAATTGGAAGAAATGTACAAGCAAACAAAATCTTATGAGGCTTTGTTCAGCAAAAAATCTACACAGATTAAATTAAGAGGTTTGGATGTAAAAGCGTTAACTGAAAATGATTTTAAAGATTTGCTGTTGGATCACTATACTTTCTTGAAACGCCCGGTTTTTATTACTGATAGTGCAATTTTTCTAGGAAATGACAAGAAGAATGTAGAAGCTTTGAAAGTATTGTTATCTTACCACTAGAAACTAATTGATGCAAATTACGTACGTAGGAAGTCTCAAACAGATTGAGAGAAACAAAATACAATTGCAGGAAGTCCCAAACAGTTATTAGAAAACAAACTGTAGTTGCGGGGGAGCTAAACCTAACGGGTTTCTGAAACCCGTTAGGTTTTCTTAGTTTAGCCCGGATAGAAAAGGCATCCTTTTTTGTTTTTTTTGATGAAAATTGATATTGAATGCAAAAAATAACTAAAAACAAAAAAGATATAGTGTATAGCCGGATTAAGCTCCTAAAAAAATAAAACCTGCAACGGTGCAGGTTTTAAAAGTATATTCTTAATTCATCAAACTGAATAAATCTTATGAGTATTTTGCAATATTTACACGAAAGGAGCTTTCACCACTTTTGCAGGAATATTTTTATTTCTTATCTGAATAAAAATTTCAGAACCTAATTTAAAGCGTGGTTTATCTACGTAAGCCAATCCTAAACCTATTTTTTTCATTGGAGATTGAGTTCCTGAAGTTACTTTTCCTATAACCTTTCCTTCTGCATCTACAACAGGATAATCGTGTCTAGGAACTCCTTTATCGGTAAGTTCGAATCCCACTAATTTTCTTGTTACACCTTCTTCTTTTTGCTTAGCGAAAGTTTCTTTAGAGACGAAATCTTTATCGAATTTGGTAATCCATCCCAAACCTGCTTCTATTGGAGAAGTAGTATCGTCGATGTCGTTTCCGTAAAGGCAAAATCCTTTCTCCAATCTCAAAGTATCTCTTGCAGCAAGTCCGCAAGGGATAATTCCTTCTTCTTTTCCTGCTTCAATAATAGCATCCCAAAGTTTTTCTGCAGATTCGTTTTTGAAATAAATTTCAAAACCTCCACTTCCTGTATAACCGGTATTAGAAATAATGATATCATTTACACCCGCCACAGAACCTACTGTAAAGTGATAATAAGGTATTTCTGAAAGATTTGTTTCAGTTAATTTCTGAAGAATTTCGGTAGCTTTTGGTCCCTGAACAGCCAATAAAGACATCTCGTCTGATGCATTGGTCATTTTTGCTCCGAAAGTGTTGTATTTTGAGATATGATCCCAGTCTTTCTCGATGTTAGAAGCATTTACGACCACGAAATATTTTTCGTCTGCCATTTTGTAAACGATAAGATCGTCTACAATACCTCCATTTTCGTTCGGAAGACAAGAATACTGAGCTTTTCCGTTTTCCAAAGTATCTACATTATTGGTAGTTACATATTGCAAAAGATCTTTTGCACCAGCTCCTTCAATAAAGAACTGTCCCATGTGAGAAACATCAAACAACCCTGCCTTTTCTCTTACGGCAAAATGCTCTTCCGTTACTCCGGAATATTGTACAGGCATTTCAAATCCTGCAAATGGTACTATTTTCGCTCCCAAAGAAACGTGCCTGTCATATAAAGCTGTTTTTTTCATATATGGATATTTATTTTGAATTATTTATTTCTATTTTCTACTGAAATTTTAATAGCCGTTTATTTTTTTATTTTGAAACTGTCGAAAGATTCTTTAAACAACTTCATATAGTTTCCGTTCCAGTGTTTTTGCTGACAGTTGATGGTTAGAAGGAATAAATCCGTATTCTTTTGATATACTTTTGTGAACCAGAATAGTTTTTCTTTCTCATCAAAATATTCGTATTGATATTCTGAAAATCCTTTTTTACTTCCTGTATTTTTTACTTTTTTTTCATCATCCGAAGAGTGATAAAGGGCAAGAATAAAATTTTTAACTTCACTTTTAGGAAGATCCAGATGATGATATTCTGAAATAGTAATAGCACCAATTTGATTGGTCGGGAAAATGTTTACAATTCCTTCATCATTGGTTATCTTCCAGGTATCTGGTGTTTCTATAGAATAATTTTCGGTTTCATAGATTTCGGTGCGTAATTGCTGCGAAAAGGTAAATCCGCTCCATAAAATGGTGAAAATAAAAAGGTATTTTTTCATTTGTGTTTAAAATGATGTTTGTATTCTTCAAGAATAATTTTGAACCATTCTGTAAAATGTTCAGGATTTTCGGATATTTCTCGATCTAAATTTTCCGGAGAAATAAACCGAACTTCTTCTACTTCCTCGGTATTAAGGTTAAATTCAGAATCGTAAATTCCGGTAAAAACATAATCCAGTTCGTGTTCCCATAAACCATTTCCTACATCTGCCTTGTAAATAAAATGAAATTTCTCCGAAATATCTGCATCTATTCCCAGCTCTTCTCGAAGTCTTCTCTGTGCTCCTTCCAGATAAGTTTCTCCGGATTTTGGATGAGAACATACGGCATTGGTCCATTTTAACGGAGAATGATATTTTCCTGAAGCACGCTTCTGCAAAAGCATATCGCCTTTCTTGTTGAATAAAAATACCGAAAAAGCACGATGAAGTAAGCCATTGAGATGTGCCTGTTGTTTTTCCATTAAACCTAAAATTTCATCATTAGGATTTACCAGTACTACCATTTCTTCCATTCCTACAAATTTAAGTTTATTACACGATTTTGTAAAATAAATGTTTAGTTTTTTTATTTTTAATGGAAATTTATAAATTATAAAAGTGGAAATTTTTAATGAAAATTGCGAAAAATATAAAGGTTGCTTGTGTTTTATTAACTTTAAAATGAATTTTTCGTTAAAAAATTAACATAAACTACTTTTACTACCTATGTTTTCCTGATAAAGCGTAACTTTGCACTTTAAAAATTTTAACGATGGAACTGGAATATATTGAGCACATCAGTCCGATTCTCAAGGACGGAACTAAAAATTATCTTATAGATATAGACGGTACAATTACGGATGATGTTCCCAATGAAGAACCTGAAAGAATGGTCACTTGCGAGCCTTATCCAGATGCATTGGCAACCATTAATAAATGGTATGATGAAGGTCACCAGATTTGCTTTTTTACTTCTCGTACAGAAAATTTAAAGCAGATTACGATCGACTGGCTCGATAAGCATGGCTTCAAATACCATAGTGTATTATGCGGAAAACCAAGGGGAGGAAATTATCACTGGATAGATAACCACCTTGTAAGAGCAACCAGATACAAAGGAAAATTTACAGATTTGGTAGAAAAACAAGTAACCATTGAAGTGTTTAAAGATTAAAATCTAATAGAAAAGATTTAAAAATTAAGAATGCTAAGTTTATCGCTCAGTTTTTTAATTTTTAAATCTTTCAATTTTTAAATAGTATTACGTTTATGAAAGTTTTAGCGAATGATGGTTTAGACCAGTCAGGAATTGATGCATTAACAGAAAAAGGATTTGAAGTAATTACCACAAAAGTACCTCAGGAAGAGCTTTTGGATTATATTAACGAGCATAAAATCCGTACTCTCTTAGTGAGAAGTGCAACACAGGTAAGAAAAGATATTATAGATAATTGCCCGTCTTTGGAAATTATCGGTAGAGGAGGAGTTGGTATGGATAATATTGATGTTGATTATGCAAGAGAAAAAGGCATTCATGTCATCAATACACCTTCTGCGTCTTCCGAGTCGGTAGCCGAATTGGTTTTTGCACATTTGTTTTCGGGAGCCAGATTCTTACAGGATTCTAATAGAAAAATGCCTATATCTGGTGATACAGATTTCGCTGGTCTTAAAAAAGCATACGCTGCCGGAATTGAACTTAAAGGAAAAACCATCGGTATAGTCGGAATGGGAAGAATCGGTCAGGAAGTTGCAAAAATAGCTTTAGGATTGGGTATGAGAGTTATTGCAGCGGATAACATGATTGGGAAAGCGAGTATAAAAGTAACCTTTTACAATAATCAGTTTATTAATGTAGATATTGAAACAGAACCATTACACGATGTTTTAAAACATGCAGATTTTATTACTTTACACGTTCCTGCTCAAAAAAGTGGTTACATGATTTCTACCAATGAGTTTGATATGATGAAAGACGGTGTGGCAATCGTAAACTGTTCAAGAGGTGGAGTTATAGACGAAAATGCATTAATTGCAGCTTTAAATTCTGGTAAAGTAAGATTTGCAGGGCTGGATGTTTTTGTGGGAGAACCTACGCCTTCAAAAGAAATTTTGCAGCATTCCAAAATCTCTTTAACGCCGCATACCGGTGCATCTACGTTAGAAGCTCAGGACAGAATTGGTCTTTCTTTGGCAGAACAGATTTCAAGTATTTTGCAAATTCATTAATATTTTTATTTCATAATAAAAAATCCGCTTCAGAAAAAACTGTAGCGGATTTATTTTTTGTTGATACAAAATACTTATTTTTTCTTCAATTCATCACGAATTTCAGCAAGTAATTGTTCTGTTGCAGTTGGAGCCGGAGCCGGAGCTTCTGCAACTTCTGCTTTTTTCATTTTATTGATGGTTTTTACAAGCATAAATACAACCAATGCCAACAATAAAAAGTTGATCGCAACAGTTATAAAATTTCCGTAAGCAAAAATAGCTGCATCAGGAGCAATTTCTTTAGCTTTTGCAAGTGTTGCACCTGCAGGAATATTTTCTGCACCTTTTCCCATTGCAAAATAAATGCTGCTGAAGTCTGGTTTTCCTACAATTGCAGCAACAATTGGCATGATTAAATCATCGATAATACTGGTTACAATTTTACCAAATGCACCTCCGATGATAACACCCACTGCTAAATCAAAAGCATTACCTTTGATTGCAAATTCCTTAAACTCTTTTACAATTCCCATAATTTATATTTTTATAATGTTTTGTGCAAAAATATTATTATAAAAATAAAAAATTGTATTTTTTATCTGTTTTTTCATCTAAATCCTTAGTTATGCATAATAATTATGTTTAAATTTATTGAAAATCAATATCTATGAAATTTTTTTCAGCAGAATTAATCAGAAAAGCAGACTTATTCACTATAGAAAACGAACCCATTTCATCAGTTAATTTAATGGAAAGGGCAGCAATAAGCTGCACAGAATGGATTTCTATCAATTTTAAGCTGAATACAAAATTTGCAATATTTTGTGGCAATGGTAATAATGGAGGCGATGGCTTTGCTATTGCAAGATTACTTTCTTCTCAAGGTTTTAATGTTCAGGTTTATACAGATGAGAAAACAAATAAATTTTCTGACGATGCTTTAATTAATTTTAAGAGGCTGAAAAATATTAGTGAAATTCAACTCAAAGATTTTGATGAATTTGAAAAAATGACGTTAGAAAGTCATGTTATTATTATAGATGCCCTTTTCGGAACAGGTTTGTCGAGAAAACTTGAAGGGAAATATCAAAAACTGGTTGAAGACTTAAATAAGATAAAAAACACTAAGATATCCATAGATATTCCCTCCGGAATGTTTGCGGATACTAGGAATGAAGAAAATGATGTGATTTTTAAATCTGATGTTACTTTAAGTTTTCAGTTTTGGAAAAAAGCATTTTTACATCCCGAATCGGGCAATTTTGCTGGAAAAGTTATTGTTTTGGACATCCAATTAAGCGAAGATTTCATCTTTAAAACTCCAAGTGATGATTTTGTGATAGATGATGAGCTAATCAATGGTATTTTCAAGCCAAGAAAAGAATTTTCTCATAAAGGTACGTATGGAAAATCTATTCTGATTGGCGGAAGTTACGGTAAAATAGGAGCTATTTCTCTCGCTGTAAAATCGGCTTTAAAATCTGGTTCAGGTCTTACTTTTGCTCTTGCTCCGAAATGTGGAGTTGAAATTTTACAGACTCTTGCTCCAGAAGCAATGTTTATAGAAGGAGGAGAGAAAAATGTTACCGAAATAAATATTGTTGATGATGCAATCTATGGAATTGGCCCTGGTCTTGATATCGATTCGTTAACAGCTAAAGCATTGATTCAGTTTCTGAAAAATTATTCTAAACCTTTAATTTTAGATGCAGATGCATTAAATATTCTGGCTCAAAACCCTGAAAATCTTCAAAATATTCCTTCAAGATCTATTATAACGCCGCATCCCAAAGAATTTGAGAGGCTTTTTGGGAGAACTCAAAATTCTTTTGAGAGATTAGATTTGGCAAAAAATAAAGCCGAAGAACTAGATATTTACATTGTGCTCAAAGATCATCATACTCAGGTAATAACACCAGAAAAAAAGGTTTTTTATAATATTACAGGAAATTCCGGATTGGCAAAGGGAGGCAGTGGAGATGTTTTAACGGGCATTATCACCTCACTTTTAGCACAAAAATATTCTCAGGAAAAAGCAGCCATTTTAGGAGTCTGGCTTCATGGAAAAGCTGCCGATTTGGCTGCTGAAAAGTATTCTAAAGAATCTATGCAGCCAACCGATGTAATTTCAGAATTGGGAAATGTTTTTCTGGAACTCAATAAAAAAGCCACAACTTGGTTGTGACTTTAAATATTTTCTATGAAAAAAACATTAATGCTTATTCGGGTTTAGCATTTTCTGCTTCTGTAATTTTCATTTTTTTAGAGTAAATCATGATGATAACTCCCGCAATCATGAAAGGGATAGATAATACCTGTCCCGTATTAAGTCCAGCAATAGAAATAAATTCTTTTCCTTGAGGTTCTTTTAAAAATTCAACAAAAAATCTTATTGCCCAAAGGATAATAAAGAACAATCCGAAAAGCCATCCCTGTTGGTATTTTTTGTCTGTTTTTCTGTACAAAAACCATAAAAGAACGAATAATAATACATATCCGGTGGCTTCAAATAACTGTCCTGGGAATCTTGGGACGGTAACTCCGTATTCATCACTCATCTGTGGGAAAAGTATCGCAAACGGTGAATTGGGATCTGCAGGTTTACCTACAATTTCAGAATTGAAAAAATTTCCCATTCTTACAAAAGCACCTCCTAAAGCAACTACAATTCCTAATCTATCGTAAACCCAAAAAGGATTTTTCTTGATGATCTTAAATGAATAATAAAGCGTAGTTAGAATTAACGCAATGGTTGCACCATGACTTGCCAACCCTGAAAACCCTGTAAATTCAAATTCCGGTTTTGTTCTTATCGGTAGAAATACACTTAAAAAATCTTGCTTGAAAAGCTCTGGCTGATAAAAAATTACGTGTCCTAATCTTGCTCCTAGAATGGTTCCTATTAAAGTCCATGTAAAAAGAGGATCCAGATATTTTTGGTTTACGTGGTCGATATCAAATATTTTTTTCATCAGCATATATCCGAAACCGAATGCAAAAACAAACATAAGACTGTAGAAATGCAGCGTAAAAGGTCCTAATTGTATTCCTAAAGAAGGATCCCAAATTTTGTAGCTGGTTTTTAAAGAAATCTGGTCACTTTCTTTTAATGGCTGTTTGCTTTTAATAACGTATTTGTAATCTGATTTGTTTTCTGTCGGTTTAAAATTTTTGTCTAAAAACTGATACCCATTTTGTTTCAGAATAGAAAAAGAATTATCATAAAAAGCACCCCAACCGTTTTTAGATTCCAGATTGGCAGAATTTACGATAACAAGACTGTTAGGAGCATTTTTTCCTGCAAAATCGGCAAACGTTTTTGCATCGGTAGTGGAGAATACTTTTACAGGAACTGCCTGATTATTCACCATCAAATCCGCATCAGAAACGCCATCCGGATAACTTTGGGCGAAAATATTCTGCACAAAAAATGCAAGAATTAAAAGATAAACTCGAAAGATTATATTATTCATTATTAAAAATGTTTTAAACTTAATTTTTTTTATGAGGAACAGGATCATAACCGCTTCCTCCCCAAGGATGACATTTTGAAATTCTCTTCGCACCCAGCCAAAACCCTTTAAAAATCCCATGAACCTGCAAAGCTTCTACCATATAATGGGAACAGGTGGGTTCATACCGACAGCTTTTGGGAAGTAAAGGCGAGATAAACCACTGATAAAACCTGATGAGAATTACCAGAGGAAAAGTGATTATTTTGTTGAATTTTTGTTTCAAAACATTGCAAAAATAGGGTAAAAAATTTAAAATTAGTTTAATTTTGTTAGAAGTTTCGGGGAAGGAATAATGTTTGCCTTTTACACAAAATCTGTATTTGCAGAGGCAAGTCTGTTATATAATTATTCCGCTAACTCATTCTTTAATTATATTTAATTCAAATTCAAAAAAAAATTGGCTCAGAATATACCTTTAGCAGAACGATTACGACCAAAAACTTTGGATGAGGTTTTGGGGCAGGAACATCTTACCGGAGAAAAAGGTACAATTAGAAAAATGCTGGAAAATGATACCCTAAATTCTCTTATTTTATGGGGACCGCCGGGAACAGGTAAAACCACTTTGGCCGAAATTATTTCTGAACAATCGGGGAGGAAATTTTTTAAACTTTCTGCAGTTTCTTCAGGCGTTAAAGATGTTCGGGATGTAATTGAAGATGCCAAAAAACAAAATCTTTTTTCCGGAAAATCGCCTATTCTTTTTATTGATGAGATTCACCGTTTCAATAAATCTCAGCAAGATTCTTTGCTTCATGCAGTAGAAAAAGGTTGGGTTGTTTTAATCGGTGCAACTACAGAAAATCCGAGTTTTGAAGTGGTGTCTGCATTGCTTTCCCGAAGTCAGGTTTATATTTTGAAAGCATTAAGCTACGAGAAATTGGAAGAACTGATTGATATTGCTGTTACAAAATTCAATAATGATGAAAATTCCCGTTTTCTCATTAAAGATAAAGCTGCATTTATACAATATTCGGGTGGTGATGGCAGAAAACTGATAAATTCTGTTGAGCTGGTTCTTAATCAGTTTAAAAATTCTGGCAAAAATGAGATTGATAATGAAGATGTTATGTCTGTGCTTCAAGAAACAATGGCGTTGTATGATAAAAATGGAGAACAGCATTATGATATTATTTCGGCATTCATAAAATCTATGAGAGGCAGCGATCCCAACGGAGCTGTATATTGGCTTGCCAGAATGATAGCGGGAGGTGAAGATATTAAATTTATCGCCCGAAGAATGCTAATTTTAGCCTCAGAAGATATTGGTTTGGCAAATCCGAATGCACTTATAATGGCTAACAATTGTTTTCAGGCAATTAATGTTATCGGAAATCCTGAAGCAAGAATTTTACTGAGCGAAACTGCAATTTATCTGGCGGTTTCACCTAAAAGCAATTCTGCTTATGCAGCCATTAATGAAGCTTTGGCGTTTGTAAAGAAAACTGGAAATCTTCCGGTTCCGTTGCATCTTAGGAATGCTCCAACCAAGCTGATGAAAGATTTAGACTACGGAAAAGATTATAAATATGCACACTCTTACGATGGCAATTTTGTGGATCAGGATTTTTTACCTGAAGAAATAAAAGAAGTAAAATTTTATCAACCCGGAAATAATGCTACCGAAAAAAAGATTTATGACGAGTTGAAGAAGAAATGGCAAAATAAGTACGAGTAATTTACTTTACGGCGAAAATAAAACGGTCATTTCCACTTAAATCCTGAATAAGTTCTGCATTGCTGAAATTATTTTGATACAAAGCTAAAGTTTCCTTACCTAATTTTTGATTGATTTCTAAAAAAACAAGTCCGTTTTTGATGAGGTGATGATTGCTGTCTTGTGCGATTTTTCTGTAAAAAATAAGCGGATCGGAAGTTGGTGAAAACAATGCCATTTTGGGCTCGAATTCTTTTACAGAATCTTCAATTTCGGTTTCTTCATCTATTCCGATGTAAGGCGGATTGGAGATAATTACCTCAAAATTTTGATCTAAGTGTAAATTCAGATAATCTGCATGGATAAAATTGATGTTTAAATGATGGTATTCGGCATTTTTTTTCGCTATTTCTAAAGCTTTTGCTGAAAAATCAATAGAAATTATCTCGGCATTAGGAAAATGTTTTTTTAAAACCAAAGGAATAATTCCGCTGCCCGTTCCGATATCTAATATTTTAAAATTATGAGCAGAAAAGTCAGTGTTTTGAATTGTTTTTATGGCGAACTCCAGAAGTTCTTCGGTTTCTGGGCGTGGAATTAAAACATTTTCATCAACAAAAATTTTCATTCCGTAAAATTCTGTTTCTCCCAAAATTTGTTGGTAAGGTTTTCCTGTTTTTAATTCTGAAATAATCTCGAGAAATTTTTCTTTATTTTTTTCTGAAATTTCTTCATTGAGGAATTGTCTTTGCTGAAATGCATTTAAATCTAAAATATTTTCAGCAAAAATCTGAAACATAAAATTACTTTCAGATTCCGAATATAAACCTGAAATTTGCTGCGAAAAAATTGCCTTTATTTCCTTGAATTTCATCTTACAAAAACCAATTTTTTTTCTGTGGATTTCTCTTCATCTATTCTATAGCCTTCGTAGTTGAACGCTTTTACATCATTAAGTGTTTTAGCATTGGTTTCTGCACAGAATCTTGTCACCAAACCGCGTGCGTGTTTTGTATAAACTACGATGGTTTTTGGTTTTCCGTCTTTCAGTTCATAAAAATCAAAATCAATAACTGTGTGATTAAGTTTTTTTCTGTCGATTACTTTTACATATTCATTACTTGCCAGATTAAGCAGGATTTCATTCTTTTTCATTTCAGAATTGAGTTGGTCGGTTACTTTTTCCGTCCAGAATTCGTATAAATTCTTGTGACCTTCAAATTCGAAGTTTCTACCCATTTCTAATCGGTAAAGCATTACTTTGTCCGAAGGTTTCAATAGACCATACAAACCCGAAAGCATTCTGTAGTTCTTTTGAAGATATTCTACTGCTTTTTTATCTAAACTTTTAGCATCTAAACCTCTGTAAACCTCTCCTGTAAAGGCGAATAAAGCGGGACAGGATTCTTTTGCTGAGGGTTTTGCTTTCCATTTTTGGTTTCTTTCCCAGTTTTCGTCTGCAAGTTTTGGCGAAATCTCCATTAATTCTGAAAGATATTTTGGTGACTTTTCTTTCAGATGAGATTGTATGAGTGCAGAATCATCAATGAATTTTGGAGTTGTGGATCTGAAAAAATCCGTTGTATAATCAATATTCATTAACTTGGCGGGAGAAGTTACAATTTTCATAGTTTTTATGAAGGATATTTTATTTGAATTTTTAAAATTTTGAGATTATTGTGCTTGTTTTACTTATTCAGAATACAGTTAAATGTTTTGCATCCAACAGATTCATAGCCATTAATGAGATGAAATCTATAAGAAAGTGGCAGATAATCAGTATTTTAATATTCGAATATAATTTATAAAATATAGAGAAAACAATACCGATAAAAAATGGAATCACGACCTGACTAACCGTTCCGTAAGTGCTGTGTAAAATCCCAAATAACAATGCAGAAATTACGATACCCAATACCGGACTGTTGTATATTTTTTCAATTCTTGGCTGAATGTAAGCTCTCATCAATAATTCTTCAATTACACCGGCAGTTAAACACGTAAAAGCAATGAGAAGATAGTTATTTTGAAGCAGATTTTTAAATTCTAAAAGCCTGTCGCTAAATTTTTCCTTGGTTAAAAGTTTAATAATGATATTCAGAAATGCTCCTCCGAAAGCGCATATTAAATAAAGCACTACTACAGCACCGAAATAAAATACAATAGAATATTTTTTATCTTCCCAAACGAAAAAAGAACGATTCTCAAAGGTGAAATTATAGATTAAAACCATAATTAAAACCAACCATAAAGAAAGTCTGTTGTAAAAAAATAAATCTACAGTTAATGTTTTATAATGAAAAAACTGATTAATTAAAGGAATTGAATACAACATTGAAGCTGCAAGCATTACAAATGCCAATATAATTCCTAAAGAATACCTTCCGTTTACACTCATTTTTTGCAGAACAGTCTATATTTCTCCTTTTCCCTGACGGATAATTTCGGGTTCTCCAGATGTTAAATCTACAATTGTAGATGCCATGTTATCTCCATATCCGGAATCTATGACGATATCCACCAAATGATCATATTTTTCGGCAATCAATTCGGGATCTGTAGAATATTCAATAATTTCATCATCATCTTTAATAGATGTTGAAGCTATTGGATGCCCTAATTTTTCAACAATTAACTGTGGTATAGGGTGGTCGGGAACTCTTATCCCTATTGTTTTGTGGTTTTTATAAGCTAACGGCAAACTTTTATTAGCTTCGAGAATAAAAGTATATGGTCCCGGAAGATGGCTTTTCAAAAATCTAAAAACAGAAGTGTCTATGGGTCTTGTAAAATCAGAAAGATGGCTGAGATTATTACAGATAATCGAAAATTTTGCTTTTTCGAGTTTTTGTTTTTTTATCTGGGCAAGTTTTTCCATTGCTTTAATGTCAAAAATATTACAACCTAAAGCATAAACCGTATCAGACGGATAAATAATTAATCCTCCGTTATTTAATGTTTTAATAACTTCATTAATGAGGCTTTCCTGAGGATTATCGGGGTATATTTTTAGAATTTTTGCCATAAACAAATGTACGAATATTTACTCTGAAACAAAGAATATGCCTTATTTAAAAGAAAAACTTGCAGTTGTAAAATAAATTCGTATATTTGCAGTCCAATATCGCGGGGTAGAGCAGTAGGTAGCTCGTCGGGCTCATAACCCGGAGGTCGCACGTTCGAGTCGTGTCCCCGCTACAAAGTTCACTTTTAGTGAAATAACAATACATCGCGGGATGGAGCAGTAGGTAGCTCGTCGGGCTCATAACCCGAAGGTCATCGGTTCGAGTCCGGTTCCCGCTACTAATTTAACGTTTTCGGTAAACGTTCAAAAAAATATACCGCGGGGTAGAGCAGTAGGTAGCTCGTCGGGCTCATAACCCGGAGGTCGCACGTTCGAGTCGTGTCCCCGCTACCAACAGGAGAATCAGAAACGGTTCTCCTTTTTTGTGTTTGATAATCAATAAATTATCTTTTTCAGGAAATTCAAAATTCTTGCAATTTGGTAAAAATTGAGCATTTGGAGGCATACTTTTAGGCATACCTTAAATGATAAAAAATCAAAATAATTTTCGAATCCAATTGAATTTCTTTTCAGAATAAGGAGGATACTTTATTTTAGGCTCTCCCCAAGTTGCTTTTTCTAACACGGATTTTTGGTGTGAGAATGTTTCAAAACCAAATTTACCATGATAACTGCCCATTCCGGAATTTCCAACTCCTCCGAACGGAAGGTTTTCATTTCCCAAATGCATTACCACATCATTAATACAACCTCCGCCAAAAGATATTTTTTCCAGAAAACTCTCTTTTTCATCTTGATTGTCACTGAAAAGGTAAGCCGCTAAAGGTTTGTCTTTGTCAACGATATTATCCAAAGTTGTATTGAAATTAGCAAAAGAAATTACAGGCAGTAAGGGGCCAAATATTTCTTCTTTCATAATTTCATCATTCCAATTTATATTTGATAGAACAGTGGGCTGAATATATAATTGTTCTTCATCATAATTTCCACCAAAAATTAATTTATTCTTATCAATTAATTTAGTAAGCCGAAGAAAATTTTTGTGGTTAATAATTTTCGTATAATGTTCTGAATTTGCCTTATAGTCGAACTCTTTAATATATTTTACTAAAATTTCAAGAAATTTTTCCCGAACTGATTCTTCCACTAAGAGATAATCTGGAGCAACACAAGTCTGTCCGGCATTAAGGTATTTCCCCCAGACAATTCTTCGTGCGGCAACTTCAAAATTTGCGTGTTGGGTAATAATAGTAGGCGATTTTCCACCTAGTTCTAAGGTTATCGGAGTTAAGTTTTCTGCGGTAGCCTTATATACAATTTTTCCTACGTGACTGCTTCCTGTAAAAAATATTTTATCAAATTTATGTATTAGAAGTTCTGTGGTTTCTTCAATTCCACCTTCATATACATAAAGATAATCGGGAGGGAAATTTTCGTTAATCAATTTTGCCATTGTGTGCATTGTATTTTCTGCAATTTCACTAGGCTTCAGAATACAGCAATTTCCGGCAGCAATGGCAGCGATGATTGGTGAGAGCGAAAGCTGATAAGGGTAATTCCATGCTCCAATCACAAGAATATTGCCAAGTGGTTCAGCGTAAATTCGGCTTTTTCCAAATAGATTGGTAAAATTTGTTTTTACTTTTTTGGGTTTAGAAAGCGATTTTAAATTTTTAAGATAATATTTTTTGATTATCCGTTTTTAATCATAACCCTGTAATGTTAGCAATAATAAGCCTTTCAAAGAGGCTATCTCCAAAATATCTTCGATTTAGCTTGTAGATG